>CAYUGW010000005.1:0-27949 GCA_964444245.1 uncultured Blastocatellaceae bacterium
TGAACACGCCTAACAGGCGCGTTCTACGTTAAGAAGCTGTTTGAAAACTCTAAAAAGTCGCTGAAAGCGACAAACATTATAGCCTATGGTGAAACCATAGGTCATAATCAAACGATTCAACCGCTCGCTGTAAGTGAGCAACATTTCCGATATTTGTTCGACACTTTCAGCGTCGGAAACATTTATTATCGAATTCCTAGCGATTCTCGTCAGGCTATAATGTTTGTCATCTTCGATGACTAAAACCATTTATTTCGAGTTTGAACACAGCTTCTTAGAGAGTTCAAACATCGCTATTTTTGCCCGATGTTTAAAAACTCTAACGCAAATACGCCAAGCTAAGTCTTTGATTGATATTCTTAATTCTCAAAATGGATAAAGTCGAGGTTAGTGAATATTTATCTAAAATTTAAAACAGGAAGCATAAGTCTTCAAAAATGGTAAACTTATGCTTCCTGTTTCAACAGACTAATTAAACTTTGGCATATGTCAAACCTGTTTGTCCCTGATATTTTCCGCCGCGGTCTTCGTAGGAAACCGAGCAGTTTTCGTCCGATTCAAAGAAAAGAATCTGCCCGATGCCTTCATTAACATAAACTCTGAGCGGCAGATTTGCCAGATTTCCGATCTCAACGACCAATCTTCCGGTCCAGCCGGCTTCGAGCGGCGTTGTGTTGACCAGCAAGCCGGCGCGTGCATACGTTGATTTCCCGACTGCAACCCCGGTTACGTTGCGCGGCATTTTAAAGGTTTCGACCGTTACGCCCAGACCGTAATGATGCGGCGGCAGAAGATAATATTTCGAACCGTCCGTCGCGTCGTGCAGTTCGGGTTCGATCAGAGATTTTTCGTCGAATCTTTTCGGGTCGATTTCCGAGCCGTAAACGGACGAAAAAATGCGAAAACCGTCGTCCGCCAGACGCATATCGTAGCCGTAGCTGGAAAGTCCGGCGGAAATGATTTTACTGCCGTTCACTTCTCTGACGAGTTCCGGCAGAAAAGGCGAAATCATTTGGTGTTCTTCTGCCATCCGGCGAAGCCATAAATCCGATTTAATAGTCATAAAATTAAAAAGTCCGCAAAATAAAAATGGAAAGCGATAAGAAAAAATAACTTATCACTTTCCATCTGCAAAATTCAAAACCGCGAGGCGAAAATTTTAATTTAAAGGCTGACCGATCGCGCCGATCTTCAGCATACCGTCGCCGAGCGTGAAACTCAGAGATGCGCCCCCGCCGCCGGCTTTGGCTAAAATTACTTTATCGGTAAATTCGGTGCGGTCGCGCTTTTTCAAGGCTTTCAAAGTATTTTCGATTTGTCCCGTTCGCAAAACGGTCGCGTCTAATTCGGCGTTTATGTTCGGCGACATTTGCACATTCATCGTGCCGCCGATCATCTGAATGTCAACATTTCTGCCGCGCCAGGAGCTGGTCGGAATTGATACGTCAACATTTCCCGTACCGAAAGATGCTATCATCATTCCGCCGACAAGATCGAGTTTGGCATTGGTTTCCAAAAATTTTATCCGCATCGCGCCTTCGACCTTTGAAAGAGTTAAATCGCCTTTTCCGCCGTCAATCTCCAGATCGCAATAGGCGGGAACTTTGATTTTGTAATCAATCCGAAACGGCATTTCGAGCAGATGTTTCGGGAATTTTTTTGAAATTTGCCTGAGATATTTTTTATCGTGTGTGCCGGTGCTGATGATGCGCGTGTGAATAGTTCCGATGTCCGTGATAAATCCGACGACCGTGGCGAGCTGCGCCAAATCGCTTTCATTCGCCGCTTGAACTTCGATTTCCGCCGAAATTTCGATCTCGTTTTTTTCCCAGCCTTCGATTTCGATTGAACCGTTCGGCGCACCGATGATCGAAACCGTTCCGCCTACGCCGAATTCGACCTTATCAGTCTTGTAAGTCGTGCGTTTTAATAATTTACCTTGCGCGTTGCAAATTATATTGAAACTGAAAAAGATAGCGGCAAAAAGAAAAAGATGGATGGTTTTTTGATTTTTCATTGTTTTTAATAGGGGCGGGAGAAAAAAGGAAAGTTGGAATTGATAAAGCCTTTGCGATTAAAAAGCCGATATTAAAACTCGACTTTTTAATCGTAGCTTTTTACAAAGCGTTTGGTCAAGATTTTTTATTTAGCGGCGGATAAAGGCAATGCTTCCACGTTGATTAGTAACAGTCAAGGTTGCGCTTCCGTCGCCGTTTTTCCCGACGATGCGCCGACCGTCGCCGAGGAAACTCATCGAAGCGTTGGAAAAATCTCCGAGCGCAATGTTGCGTGTCGAAGGTGCAGTGGCGACTAATCGAAAAGAAGCATTGATCGGAATTCGCAGGTTTATATTTCCGCGTGTCGAATTAAAACGGTAATTGCCTCTCGAGTGAATTACGCCGTCGAAAAAAATATCGCCGATGATATTTGCCGCCGAAACCGTGCTTGCGCCGATATTGGTTAAGGTGATATCGCCTTCGCTGGAAATGTTTGCACTGACGAGTGTGCCGCGAACATTGCTGACACTCAGATTTCCTATCCGTGTTTCAATATCAACTGCCGATGTAAAAGGAACTTTGATATTGAAATTAACATTTCCGACATCGTTTCTGCCTTGATTATCCGCAACTAAATTTATAATAATCGTGCCGCTTTTACTTTGCGGATTAATATTAGCCGCAGGCGGTTCCATTTCCGCCGAAATTTGAATTTCGTCTCTGTTCCAACCTTCAACCGTGACCGTGCCTGTGCGGTTTTTTAATTGCAGTCGGACATTTTGGCTTGCCGGATAGCTTTTTGAAAACTTTTTTTGCGCGGAAACTTCAGAGACCGCAGGCGCAAAGAAAAAAACTACGCTTAAAAGTAGAACCGTAGTTTTCTTAAATCCCAAAAGATTAAATAAATTTTTCAATCTTAAATTCATTGCTAAAAACTTCTTCGCTTATTATAATTCTGCAAATGCCCGCAAGAGATCCATTTTTTCCTTCATCGCCGCATCGAGCATTTCGCCTGAGAGATTATCCTGCGGATCTTTTTCTAAAATCGTGTTGTATTCATAAACAACCTGATTGATTTCTCTTAAATTCCGGTCAAAGGTATCGCGAACCTGCCCGTTCCAAGCCTGCCGCCGGAGTTCGACTCTCTGATTCCAGTAATCAATAACTTTTTGCTGTTCTTGGATGCGTCTTTTTCGCGCTTGCTGCGGCGTTTCGACCAGACCGATTTTGCCTAAAACCTTATCAAAAATCGTTTCCGTAACTGTTGCGCTTTCCAATGAATTTTCGGCTTGAGCGGAAAAATTCTTAAGCCCGACAATCGTCAGCAGCGAACTGATTAAGGCAATTCCCAAAATCGAAGCGAAAACCTGCGAAAATGACATCTGCCAACTGTTTTGCCAAATTTTCCCGAACAAACCTTGATCTGCCGTTTCCGGCTCTGCTTTTTCCTGCTCGAGTTCGGGTTTGACTTCGGTTTCGATAATATTGTTAATTCTGCACCAGAGAGCATTTGAATTCGGCGAAAGAACCGATTCGGCTTCTTCTTCGATACAAAAATCCACGATCAATGCCAGATCTTCGCAAACCTTTGCACATTCAGCGCAAATTGCGAGATGTGTTTGAACATTTGCCGAACTCGTTTGATCGAGATCATTGTCCAAAAACGCACTGATTTGTTCTTTGCATTGTTCGCAGTTCATCAAAAATACCTAATTAAAATGGATGTTTTTTTATTAAATGCCAAATGTTTGACTTACTTGATATAGATTGCCCGAAAAACCTTTTGGTTGCCTTGCAAAAATTTATTTGATTTTAAATTTCTTCGATCAGCAAACCGCGCAGTTTCAGCCGCGCTTTGTGAAGTTGTGATTTCGACGTTCCGACGGAAATTCCCAAAATCCGGGCGACTTCCGTATGTTCATAACCCTGAACGTCGTGCAGCGTAAAGACATTTCGATAACCGTCCGGCAATTTGGCAACCGCGCGTTTCAGAGCAATCCGGTCAATTACCGGCATTTTGTTTTGATCTTTTGTTCCCGGCACGATCTGTTCGGGCGTTTCGCCGTCTTCGGAAGTCTTTTCGTTCTTAAAGCTCCGCTTTCTGAAATGCATCAAAACCTGATTAACCGTCATCCGGTGAAGCCAGGTCGAAAACGCCGAATCGCCGCGAAAACTTCCCGCTTTTCTAAATAATTGGATAAAAACTTCCTGCGTCAGATCTTCGGCTTCCGTCTGATTTTTGGTCATTCGCAGACAAAGACTGTAGGTGCGGCGGTGATAGCGTTCGTAAAGAATTTCGAAAGCCGTCATATTTCCCGAAGACGCTTTTTGAGTCAATTCGAGATCGGACGCATCGGGCGCGATATCTTCGATTTGTTCGGATACGGGCGAGTACGCACGAATAGCTGCATTTTCCTCAATCGGAAATGCAGAATCGCGCTCCATAGTTGCCGAGCTGTAATCCATATTTGCTCCTAAAAGATTGCTGTCAGAATGTAAAACGCTTTCTTGGTCTATGATGAGCCACCTCCAAACATTGGTTGCTTTAACCGCCGTTTATTTTATGACGAAATGCGAAAAAATTAAAAATCTAAATAAATGCTTCGGTTATATTGGACGAAAATGCGTGGAAAAGTCAATGTTTTCGCAAAATAATTTAAGAGAATTTTTGTAAAATTGAGGCTCTTCTTTGTTGATAAAAAGGTTAAAAGTGAAAAAGTGAAAGTGTGAAAAAGTGAAAAAGTTTATTTTGCTTAGACAAACTTTTTCCGGTAAATTCCATTTCTTTTCAGAAAACCGTAAGCTGAAAGCATCAAAAACTTTTTCACTTTTTCACCTTTAAACTTTTTCACTAATTCTAAAAACTGCCCTAACAAATTTCAATATTTAAAATAAACCTGACATTTTTTGAAAAATCTGGTATAACTTTTGAAAAGTTTTATCTCAATCTCAATTATTCTTACGGAAAAAAAATATGCTCTTCCTTACTCAATCTGCCGCCGTTTTCGGCATTGATGCACTTATCGTTGATATCGAAGTAAACTTGCAGCCCGTCAAAGGCGAAGCCGATATTTCGCCGCCCGTGATTATCGTCGGTCTGCCCGATACCGCCGTGCGCGAATCGAAGGAAAGAATTCGCGCCGCAATTCAAAACAGTTCTTACTTTTTTCCGTTTCACAAAACGACGATAAATCTTGCCCCGGCAGACGTTAGAAAAGCCGGCGCGAGTTTCGATCTGCCGATTGCGCTCGGAATACTCGGGGCAAACGGCGATCTTGGAAATCTCGATGCGTTGGAAAACACTCTGAGCATCGGCGAATTGTCGCTCGACGGACGCGTGCGCCCGGTGCGCGGTGCGCTTTCGATCGCGCTTCAGGCACGTGAAATCGGGATTACGAATCTCTTGATTCCCGAAGAAAATGCAACCGAAGCCGCAGTTGTCGAAGGAATAGATGTTTTCCCGATTCGCGATCTGCGCGATGCGGTCGAAATTGCACGAAGTTTGCAAGAGGGAAAAGAGCCGACGATTCCGCCTCTGAAATTGAAAGTCGAAGATTTAACCGAAAAAGAAGATAAATACCGCGTAGATTTCGCGGAAGTTCGCGGACAACAAAGCGCGAAACGCGCGCTCGAAGTCGCCAGCGCGGGCGGGCATAATATCCTGCTGATCGGTCCGCCCGGATCGGGGAAAACGATGCTTGCCAAGCGCATTCCGACGATTCTGCCGCCGCTCGAATTTGAAGAATCGCTCGAAATCACCAAAGTTCATTCGGTCGCCGGTTTGACCGGAAAAAACGGGCTTGTTACGCAAAGACAATTTCGATCTCCCCATCACACGATTTCAAACGCCGGACTGATCGGCGGCGGAACTTTTCCGCGTCCGGGCGAAGTTTCACTGGCGCACAATGGCGTTTTATTTTTGGATGAACTGCCGGAATTCGACCGCAGTGTTTTAGAAGTCTTGCGCCAACCGCTTGAAGACAAACAAGTTACGATCAGCCGCGCTTCGATGAGTCTGACATTTCCGGCGCATTTTACGATGGTCGCTTCGATGAATCCGTGTCCGTGCGGCTATTTCGGTTCTTCGAGAGAATGCAAATGCTCGCCGATTCAGATTCAAAGGTATGTCGGCAAAATCTCGGGTCCGCTTTTAGACAGAATAGATATTCACATAGACGTTCCGGCGGTAAATTTCAAGGAACTGCGCGGTCGCGGCGTTCCCGAAGGCGATTCTTCCGAAAAAATCCGTGAGCGCGTGATAAATGCCCGCAAGATTCAGCTTGAAAGGTTCAAGGGCAGCGGCGTTTTCTCGAATTCGGGAATGTCGCCGACGCAGATTCGCAAATTTTGCGCGCTCGACGCGGAAAGCGAATCTCTGCTCGAACGCGCGATGCTCCGGCAAGGTCTTTCCGCCCGCGCTCACGACCGCATCTTAAAAGTTTCCAGAACAATCGCCGATTTATCCGCGAGCGAAACGGTCGAACCGAATCACATCAGCGAAGCGATCAATTATCGCTCGCTCGACCGAAATTATTGGACGTGAAGGTTTGATCTTTGATTTTTGATCTTTGATCTTGGTTTGTTTTTTGAAATCGTTTTAGATGATTGTCCGAAAATATAATCAAAGATCAAAGATCAAAGATCAATAAGCATTGTAAAAGTTTTGTAATTTTCCCGAAGTGAAAATTTTTGCGGAAAAGTTTATAATCAAAAAGTTTGACTAATAGGGGAATAAAAAACTTTTATACAATGACAGCAGAAAATTTAATCGGATTTGAAAATTTACCGCAGACAATCCCGCATTATTGTATCGAGGCGTTTCGCCGGCACAAAAAGGCGGACGCTTTGAGCTTTAAGATCAACGAGGCGTGGGTACATATTTCGGGCGAATCGGTGATCGAAAAAATAAAACGAATCGCGCTCGGACTCGCCGAATTAGGTGTAAAAGCCGGAGACCGGATTGCGATAATTTCCGAAAATCGCCCGGAATGGTCTTTGACGGATCTGGCGATTCTGTCGCTTCGCGCCGTCAATGTACCGATTTATACGACGCAGGCGGTCGAACAAATTCGGTATATTCTGGAAAATTCCGGCGCGAAGATGCTTTTTGTTTCGGGAAAAAAAATCTGGCGGCACGCCGAAACGGCGGTGCAGAGCGTCGAACGTCTGGAAAAACTCGTTTTCTTTGATGAAGATGCGATTCCCGAAAATCAAACCCGCGCAATGACTCTCGCCGAAGTCGAAAAGCGTGGGCTTGAATTGGAAAAAATCGAACCCGATTTTTTTGAAAAACGCCTCGCGGAAATCGAAAAAGAAGACCTCGCAACGATCATCTACACTTCCGGCACGACCGGCGAACCGAAGGGCGTGATGCTTTCGCACGAGGCTTTTGTAACGAATATTGTCGGCGTTTCCAAAGGTTTGCCGATCAGATCAACAGATCGTTCGCTGGCGGTTTTGCCGCTTTCTCACATTTTCGAGCGCACCGTTTTTTATGTTCTTTGCTCAAACGGCGTTTCGATCAATTATTGCGCCGCTTTCGATCAGATTGCCGGACATCTGCAGGAAGTCAAACCGACGATTATGACGGCTGTTCCGCGTCTTTTCGAGCAGGTTTATCATAAAATCGTCAAAAAAGGCAAAGCGGCGGGCGGTTATAAAACGAAGCTTTTCGATTGGTCTTTGGAAGTCGGGCAGGATTACTGGTCGGCGAAGGATAATCAACAGACGGTTTCGCCGGTACTCGCGGCAAAACACGCGATTGCCAGTAAACTGGTTTTTTCAAAATGGCGGATGGGAGTCGGCGGAAGCTTAAGATTTTTCGTCTCCGGCGGTGCGCCGCTTTCCAAGAAACTTTCCTACGCTTTCTGGGCTGCCGGAATTCCGATTCTGCAAGGCTACGGAATGACCGAAGCGTGCGTAACGTGCGCCAATCGCCCTGATGATAACAAGGTCGGCTCAATCGGAACGCCGTTTGAAGGAATCGAGATGAAAATTGCCGAATCCGACGGCGAAATTCTCGTGCGCGGCGCGAATGTGATGCGCGGTTATTATCAGAATGACGAGGAAACCGCGAAAGCGATTGATGAAGACGGCTGGTATCACACGGGCGATGTCGGCTATAAAGACAAGGACGGACATTATTTTATTACCGACCGCAAAAAGGATTTATTCAAACTCTCGAACGGAAAATACGTTGCGCCGCAGCAAGTTGAAAGTCTTTTGAAACAATCATCGCTCGTCGCGCAGGCGGTTGCCGTCGGTTCGGGCAGAAAACAGGTCGGCGCACTCGTCGTTCCCGATTGGGATACGCTCAAGCAAACTTTGCAGGATGAAGGCATTCAGGCGGAAGGCTCGCGCGAAGAGCTTTGCGAAAATCCTTATGTTGTCAAACGAGTTCAGCGCGATGCCATTGAATTTACACGCGAAATGAATGATTATGAAAGAGTTAAAAGAGTTTATCTGCTGCCGCGTGAATTTTCGATTGATAAAGGCGAAATGACTCCGACGCTTAAAATTAAACGCGGCGTGATTGACGAAAAATACGAAGAAGCGATTGATGAAATCTGCGGAAACTGATTTCGATTTTGGATTTCGGATTTCGGATTGGTTTGAAATTCAGATAAATCGTTTATTTCGAGATTTTATTAGGCTCGAGTTTTTTTAATTTTTTGAGAAATTTATTTAAGCGACAGTCTTTCTTCCATACTCAACATTTTATCGAGCGTTGAAAAATCTTTGTGTTTATTGCCGAGAAGTGCTTCGGCAAGCTCGAAAAGCGGTATCGGAATCTCGACCGTGGCGACCGTTTCTTCGGATTGCGGATAATTGGCGTAAAATTCTACTTCCGCCTCGCAAAATTCACAAAAAACAAGATGTTCTTCGATTGCATCGGATTCTTTCGCCGCCATCTCTTTGTTTTGAAATGCCAGCAATTTCTGGGATGAAGGGCAGTTTGCGTTTTTGCAAAAAGTAATCATTTTTATCGAAAACATACAAATTTATAAAACAGTCTTAAAATCATCGCGTTAAAACAAAAGCGAAGATACACATCCGTTATATCTAAAAATAAAGCGATAATGCCCGCTTTCTTCCAAAAATAATATCGGTAAAAACAAAAAAAATTCTTCAAAAGCATCCACTCACTAAAATTACATAACTTTAATCCCTTAAAATAAAGCGTTTAACATAATTGTTAAACAAGTTAAAAAAACACAAAAAATTGTTGCTCAAACGTTGAATAATTGTTAATATCAAAAGTGTAGTTAGTTGAGAAGTTTGACTTTCACTAACAAATCTCTGAAATAACTGCGAAGCTCGGCAGATATTTTCAAAAAATTTTTCTACCTGTCTTACAAATTGCGAAAAACCTGAGAAAAATAATTATTACTTACCAAGCATGCGAAATAAAAATCTCAATCGGGAAGAGATTTCCGCACGTTTGGAAACGACGGCGCAGGCATATTTTTTCTCAGCAGACCGAAAAAATCGCAAAAAAAAACTGAAATAACCTAAAAGGTTTTATTATGAGTGCAACTAAAAACAAGGCACATCTGCCTAAATCAATCAGAAACCAACGCATCAATGTCGGAAAATGGAACGACTATCTGAAAAAATCCGATGTCAATCAGATTTGGACGGAGCTTCACCGAATCGTCTGTTCCCATCCGCTGGTGCGTGCTTCAAAGCGTGCCGGATTTCTTGTCGAAGAAGGCAAGTATAACGCTTACACGGATTTAACCCAGGAACTTTTTGTTACGCTTTTGAGCAAAGAGCGTTTTCAGCATTACCTCGACGCGGAAATGTCCGACATCGAAATCGAAGCGGAAATCAGTCAGATCGAATTGACGAATATGCTGACGGCGGAGCTTCGCAAACGCTATCCCGAATCTTACCGACTGGCGCGCCGGGTTTCGACGCTTATTCAAGGCAGCAAAAGATTTAAACGGTTTGATAATACGGATTTTCATACCCGCTTAGTTAATCGTTTGTACGGTTTGGCGGAATGGAAGGATGAAAAAATGAGCCGCAGTTCGCAGGAAATGATCGAGCGCGTCAAAGCGGTCGCCTTTTACAATCGGGATACGCGAATGGTCGGCTGCACGGGCGATTCGCAAATCGTCATCGGCAATGTCGAACTGGAAAAATTGATCGTCAAAGTCTTTAAAGCGATTGATTCTCCGGTTGACGTGCGCTCGCTCAGATCGTTCGTGATGTCGCGCCTGCCGATTATGGATATTTATCTCGTTCCGGTCGGCGGTGTCAAAGATGACGATGATGACCGCGCAACGTTCGAACTTTCCGATACGCGCGAAAACCCGGAAGAAAATGTTATGCGAATCGAAGGCGAAAAGGAAGCTGCCGGTTTTGTCGATGCGTTTTTGGGAAATCTGCGGAAATCGGTGCGCGGCAAAGCCAAACAATATGACCGGATGATCAATGTTTTATGGATGTGTTATCTGGTTGCGGACGGCGGAACGCAGCTTGAAGTCGCCGATACGCTCGGCGTTTCCGATTCTCTCGTTTCCGATTACCGCAAACGCATCGAAACCAATTTGCAGGAACTTTCCTTTAACGGCGTAAATGAAGCCCGCCAATTCGAAAAAGCCTTAAAAAGCAAGGTTCGCCGTTTAATCTCGGTTGAAAAAGAAGAAATGACGGCTTAATTGATTTGAGGATAATACCGTTTTTTATTATATTTTTTAGCAAAGAGGGGAAATTTAAGATTTCCCCTCTTTGCTTGATAACGGGAAAATTATTAAAGTGACAGGGTAAGATTAAATTTTTGATAGATTAAACTTCTAATTAACCCCCGTAGTTAGTTTTTCATCATTCCCAAAATATCTTCGGTAAATCAAAATTAATGAAACTGTTTCTGATATATTAGCTGTGATAAAGAATAATAAATTTAATTGAAATGGCATCGGAAAAGGATAAAAAAGAATATAAAACCCTGTCTTCATCAAAAGCGAAGAAGCCGAAACCGGGGAGTTATTCTTCGTTAAATGCGGAACGGAAAAAACAAGATGCCGTTGAGGTTTCAGATGAAACAAAGCCGAATGATTCCGGCAAATATTTAAATCCGCTTGAAAATAATTTAAGACAACCGGGCTTAGATTCAAAAAAAATTGCTGAAACCAAAGAAGAAAATTCGGAGTTGAGTTTTTCCGAAACAAAGAAACTCGAAAAAGAAAACAAAAAACGACAAAAAGACGAAGATTTAATCAATAGCGAAACGTGGATCATAAGAAACGGGCATACTCTAACCTTTATCGGAGTTTTTCTATTCAGCTTTTTTGTTTTTTATCGTCCTTACGAACTTATTCCGGGACTTGGATTTTTATCAACCGCCACCTTTTTTATTGCTGTTGCCACGCTTGCCGTTTATATTCCGACGCAACTGACTACCGAAGGAAATCTGACCATTTTAACGACGGAAATCAAATGTGTTTTAGCCATTGTTTTGCTTTCGATTATCACGATGCCGATTGCGCGTAATCCGGGACTTGCGTGGGAAACATTTAACGATGTATTTATCAAAGCGGTTTTGATTTTTATCGTGATGGTAAATGTCATCAGAACCCGCAAACGTCTGATGGCGATTATGTGGATTGCGATTTCCATCGGCATTTATCTGAGTTATGCTGCGGTTGACAATTACCAGAGAGGAAATTTTACCGTTGAAGAATATCGTGTCGGGGTGGACGTGCAGGGATTATTCGGCAATCCAAATGAAATGGCTCTGCATCTCACAACGCTGATACCGATTGTTTTAGCTTTAGCTTTTATTTCAAAAAACCTAATTATCAAAATAGCCTGTTTTGTATTGAGCGGACTTTTCGTTGCCGCCATAATAGTAACTTTTTCACGCAGCGGTTTTCTGGCTTTAGCTATCTCAATGATATTTTTTGCCTGGAAAATCGGCAGGACTAATCGTTTAAAGGTTTTACTGATTTTTCTGTTTCTGGGCGGAGTAATATTGCTGTTAGCACCCGGAAATTACGGAATCAGACTTTTATCAATTTTTATTCCCGGACTCGATCCGGTCGGGTCTTCCAGCCAACGACAGGATAATTTAATATTATCTTTGATTGTAACGATTCGTAACCCCTGGGGAATCGGAATGGGAAATTCGACAATTTTCGGCTTAAGAAATCTGCAAACGCATAATGCGTTCACGCAGGTTTCATCCGAATTGGGTTTATTGGGAGTTTTAGTTTATGTGATTTTTCAATTAAGCCCGATTCGCAAACTCGGTGCAATCGAGCGAATATTTTTTGAAAAGGAAGAATACGGCTGGTTTTATTATATGGCAATCGGCTTGCAAGCCAGTATTGTCGCCTTTATGGTTGCCAGCTTTTTTGCATCGGTTGCCTATCATTGGTTTGTTTATTACATAATAGCGTATGCTGTAGTTTTCCGAAGAATTTATCAACTTGAAAATAATTCGGGCGAAATAAAAAACACATTTTAGCAGAGAGATCGGGTGTCGGGTATTATAAATGATTTATACCGCAGTAGAAATAATTTTTTGGTTAAGCGCGGGCGCGTTTTTTTACACTTATATCGGGTATCCGATATTTGTGTATCTAGTCAGCCGAATATTTCCCCGCAAAGTAAAAAAAGATATATTTAAGCCGAATGTGACGGTTTTGATTACGGCTTATAATGAAGAAAAAGACATTCGCGCCAAACTCGAAAACACTCTGCAAATCGATTATCCGAAGGAAAAACTCGAAATTTTGGTCGCTTCCGACGGCTCGACCGATAAAACCGATGAAATCGTCCGCGAATTTTCCGCCCGCGGCGTAAAACTTTTTCACCAGAAAGGCAGAGTCGGCAAAACCGTCACGCAAAATAACGCGGTTGAAAAATCAGGCGGCGGAATAATTTTATTTTCCGATGCGACGACGATGTACCGGCGCGATGTACTGCAAGAAATGCTGCCGAATTTTGCAGACGAAACCGTCGGTTGCGTTGCCGGAAAGCTGATTTATGTTGATTCATCCGAATCAGGAGTCGGGCAAGGAGCGAAAAGTTATTGGAATTACGAAACTTTTATCAAGGAAAGTGAAAGCCGGGCGTGTTCTTTGATCGGCGCATCGGGTTGTCTCTACGCTGTTCGAAAAGCGGCTTACAGACCGATGTATGCGGAAGCCTGTTCGGATTTTTTGATTGCCACCGTATTATACGAGCAAGGCTTGCGAACCGTTTATGAACCGAATGCCATTTGTACTGAAGAAACCAACAAAAATACCGATAAGGAAATGCAGATGAGAGTTCGCGTCATATTGCAAACTTTTACGGATTTATGGCGCAATCGTTCGATGATGAATCCATTTAAAAGCGGGTTTTATGCCATCGAACTTATTTCGCACAAAGTATTTCGTTATTCCGTGCCGATTTTTTTAATCTTATTGCTCTTTTCGTCGTTTATTCTTGCTTTTTATTCTAATTTTTTTACAATTGTTTTCGTGCTTCAAATTGTTTTTTATTTGATGGCATTAATCGCCTTGATTTTGGAAAAAAGCGGGAAATCATTAAGGTTTTTGGCAATTCCGCTGTATTTTGTTTTGACCAATATTGCTTCCTTAAATGCTTTCTATAAATTTTTGCGCGGCGAACGCTTAGTTCAATGGGAAACTGTTCGTGAAACAACAGACAATATTAAACAAACTACCTGAAAAAATATTTTAGACTTTTGATTTAGCAAATTTGTGAATACGTCATTTAGTGAAAATCCGAAAATATTAGAAAAATCTGTCGGCAATCAAGTAAAGTCCGACGATCCTCTGATTAGTATTATCATTCCGGCATACAATGTTGCCGCATATATTTCTGCAACAATTGATTCGGCTCTTGCCCAGACATTTAAAGATTTTGAAATTATCGTCATTAATGACGGCTCACCCGATACGGAGAATTTAGAAAAAGTTCTCGAAAATTATTACGACCGGATAATTTATATCAAACAGAAAAACGGCGGTGCGGCGGCGGCGCGGAATACGGCAATTTTAGAATCACGCGGTGCGATTCTGGCGTTTCTTGACGGCGACGATATTTGGTTTCCCGAAAAACTTGCTTCGCAGGTGAATTTTTTGGAAAACAGCATTTTCGAGATGATCTATTGCAATGCTCTTCTTTTCGGCGAACCGCTCTATGAATCTCAAAAATTTATGGATAAATCGCCTTCAAAAGGCGATGTTACGCCGGAAAATCTCTTAAACGGCAATTGTAATGTACTAACTTCAGGCAGCATCGTCAAAAAAGACTTAGTTGTTAAATGCGGTATGTTCGATGAAAAAGCGGTTCGCATCGAGGATTTCGATCTATGGTTTCGCTTGTGTAAAAACGGAGTCAGAATCGGTTATCAGGAAGACGTTCTGCTTAAATACCGCGTCAGACCGGGAAGTTTAACGGGCAATAATGTGGAAAAGGCGGAAAGAACGATTGCCGCTTTGCAAATGGTTAAACACAAACACGTATTTACCGAACCGGAACTCAAGGCGTGGGAAGAGCATCTGAAAGCAAGCAAAGCCGAACTGGTTTTGGAAAAAGGAAAAAATAATCTGGTTAAGGGAAATTTTTCCGAAGCCCGAAAGAATTTTTCCGAAGCCAATGCTTACGATAAAAAATTTAAGTTGACGGTTTTTAATCTTTTACTGGCACTCAGTCCGAAACTTACCCTAATTTTATTTAAGCTGCTGCGTCCCGCCGAATTTTTGTATATTGCCGCAAGCAATTCTCACAATACTACTGTATGAAGTTAAACTTAATTATTCCGACATTTAACCGGGCTGAAAGTCTAAAAAAAACTCTACTTAGTCTGGCAGATGCGGAACTGCCTCAGAATTTCGAAGTCGTTATAACCATTGTTGACAATAACTCGACCGACCACACGCCGCAGGTTTTTGAAGAAATGAAACCGCGCTTTACAAAAATCAAACTCGAATATCTGTTTGAAAAAAAACAAGGGCGTTCTTTTGCCTTAAATACCGGAATTATGAATGCCGACGGCGATATTATAAGCGGTATTGATGACGATGAAGAAATCGAGAAAAATTGGTTTGTCGAGGTTGATAAAATTTTTCGTGAGCGTTGGGATGAACTGGATTTTGTCGGCGGAAAAATTTTACCGAAATGGGAAGCCGCGCCGCCCGATTGGATCGAACCCTTAAAGGAAGGCGTAATCTGCTGGCGCGATTTCGGCGATGACGAATGGTTTTACGGTAAAAACACACCGATAATTACGGGCGGACACGGGATTTTCAAAACATCCGTCTTTAAAGAAATCGGAGGCTACACGGAAGAAGTCGGCGCACAGGGAAAAGGATTTATCAGCGGTGAAGACGAGGTTTTATACCAGCAGCTTCTGACAAACAAAAAACGCGGCATTTATAATCCGAAACTCGTTATTTATCATTATGTTCCGGCATATCGGATGGATAAAAATTACTATCGACGCTGGCTTTTCGGAGTCGGTATGTCGAGACATTTAGCAGATGTCTATTACAAACCCATTGATGGCAAGAGATTTTTCGGCGTTCCGCTCTGGATGTACCGGACGGCTTTGTCCGGCGTGTTTGATAAAATAAAAAATATAATAAAAAGAAACGAAACCGGATCATTAGCCGCCGAAAATCAACCGATAATTTTTGCCGGATATTTTTACGGGAAAAATCTGCAAAATTCCGTGTTGAAAAGACCTCTTCGATTTCTCGGCAGAACTTTTTTCAATTCGGCTCAGAGATAAAATCAATGACCAATTCGCAGGAAAATTTATCTCTTAAATCGCAAAGCGCGTGGATAATGTTTGCCAAAGTCGTCGGTTTCGGCTTTGCCTCTATGCTGCCGTTTCTGATCGTGCGGATTTTGACGCAGGACAAGGTCGGAGTTTACAGACAGTCGTTTCAAGTCGTGATAAATGCGGTTTCGATTCTGCCGCTCGGCATTAGTATGAGCGCGTATTATTTTCTCTCACGCGAAACGACGCGCCGCGCTTCGACCATTTTCAATATTCTGCTTTTCAATTTCGTCGCCGGCGGCTTGGCTTTTTTCAGTTTATATTTTTACCCGCAATTTCTCGGAAATATCTTTCAAAGCGATGAAATGACGCACCTTGCGCCTTTGATCGGCGTGGTCATCTGGCTCTGGATTTTTTCGACATTTCTGGAAGTCGTCGCACTTGCCAACCGGGAAGCACGCACGGCAATGGTTTTTATAATTCTTGCCCAATTTACAAAAACCTCTCTGATGGCGGGCGCGGTAATCATTTTCGGAACGGTCGAAGCCTTTCTATACGCGGCGATTATTCAAGGCGTTCTGCAAACAATAATTTTAATTTATTATCTCAATTCGAGATTTCCTGGCTTTTGGCGTGCGTTTGATCCGAAGTTTTTCCGCGAACAAATTTTTTATGCCTTGCCCTTCGGGCTTGCCGGTCTGCTCTGGACTTTGCAGACCGATATTCATAATTATTTTGTCGGGTATCGGTTCAGCGAAGCCGAATATGCGATTTACGCCTACGGCTGTTTTCAACTGCCTCTGATCGGGATTCTTTATGAATCAACGACCGCCGTTCTGATTCCGCGAATGAGCCAGCTGCAGGCTCGCGGGGAATTCCGGGAAATGATCCTGCTGACATCGCGGGCGATGGATAAACTCGCGCTCTTTTATTTTCCGATTTACGTCTTTTTGTTTATCACGGCGCAGGTTTTTATTTTAACGCTTTTTACGCGCGATTATCTGGCAAGCGTGCCGATTATGCTGATCAATCTGACGCTTTTGCCGCTCAATATTCTGGTCATCGATCCGATGGTTCGCGCTTATAAGGAACTCGGCAGAATTTTATTGAGTCTGCGGGTTTTTGTCGTCATCGCTCTGGTTGCGGCATTGTATTTCGGCATTCAAAACTTTGATTTGCGCGGTATGATTGCTATCGTAGTAGTAATTAATGTGCTGGAAACAATCATCGTCAGCACGATCCTTGCCGGAAAACTCGGCGTAAAACCGGAAGATTGGCGGCTTTTTAAAAATGTCGGAAAAATTGCTCTGGTCAGTTTAATCGCCGGAGTGTTTACGTTTTTGATTTTCGGACAAATAGAAAAAATCGGATTTAGTTTCGGCGAAAATTTAGTCGGAATGTTTTTTGACGCGCCGAAACAGAGCGTTACGGATTTTGTTTCCGGCTCATTAACGCTCGGCTTTACCTTTTTAATTTTCGCGCCTGTGTATCTTTTCGGCATAAATTATTTCGGTCTGATTGACCGGGAAGAAAAAGATTTAATCAAACAAACTCTTGGAAAATTGCGGAAAGTTTTCGGAAAAAAACAAATTCAAAATCCGTAATCTCAAACGACTTAAATTATAAAATGTGCGGAATCGCCGGATTTATTAATAAAGACAGCGCAAAGGCTTCGGAAGCGGAGCGCGGGATTTTGCTCGATAAAATGTGCCGCGTCATCACGCATCGCGGACCCGACGAACAAGGTCAAACCGTCCGGGGACGCGCCGCGCTCGGAATGCGCCGTCTTTCGATTATTGATCTGAAGAGCGGACAGCAACCGATCTATTCCGAAGACGGCTCGAAATTTATCGTCTTTAACGGCGAGATTTACAATTACCTCGAACTCAAAAAAGAACTCGAATCAATCGGCTGCAAATTCAAAACGAATTCCGACACCGAAACGATTATTCACGCTTTTGACCGCTTCGGCGTTGGATGCCTGGAAAAACTGCGCGGAATGTTTGCCTTTGCGATTTGGGATTCTAAAGATGAATCTCTTTTCATTGCCCGCGACCGCGTCGGCAAAAAACCGCTTTTTTATTCTTTGACCGAAAAGGGCGATTTCGTTTTCGGTTCGGAACTCAAATCCCTGCTCACGCACGGCGCGGTTTCCAAAGAAATCGATCACGGTGCGCTCGACGCTTTTTTGACCTTCGGCTATGTGCCGGAAGATTTTTGTATTTTCAAATCGGTCAAAAAACTCGCGCCGGGTTCGTTTTTAACGTTCAAAAACGGCAACATCGAAACCAGAAAATACTGGGATTTCAAATACGAAAAAATCACCGAAATAAAAAGTGAAGCGGAATATATCAAAGAGCTTCGGGAATTATTAAAGGAAGCGGTGGAAATTCGGCTGATTTCGGAAGTTCCTCTGGGCGCGTTTTTGTCCGGCGGTGTTGATTCTTCGGCGATTGTCGGTTTGATGTCGCAGATTTCGGAAACGCCCGTCAAAACATTTTCCATCGGTTTTAATGAAGACAGTTTTGACGAATTAAAATACGCCCGCATCGCTGCCGGGCATTTTAAAACTGAGCATCACGAATTTATCGTAACTCCTGATCTGGTTGATGTTATAGATGATCTGGTCTGGCATTTCGACGAGCCTTTTGCCGATCCGTCGTCTTTGCCGACGTTTATGGTTTCAAAAATGGCGCGTGATTTTGTTACAGTAGTATTGTCGGGCGACGGCGGCGACGAACTTTTCGCCGGTTATACGCGCTATGTCGTGGACAAAAAACGCAGCGGAATCGGGAATCTGCCGCAAGCCTTGCGAAAAGGAATTATTCAACCGATCAGCAAAGCACTTCCGCACAGCGCAAAAGGCAAGAATTTTCTTTATAATATCTCTTTAGATTCGCTCGAAAGATACGTTAATTCAGTTTCACATTTCGGAAAAATGGCGAAAACCGCGCTTTATTCCGATGGTTTCAGGCAAAAATTAAACAGCCGGTTCGGAAAAGCCGAGGAAGATTTCAAGCGCATCGCGCAGAGCATTGCAACCGGAAATCCGGTTGATAATCTGCTTTATCTCGACAGTAAAACTTATCTGCCGTCAGATATTTTGACAAAGGTTGACCGGATGAGTATGGCAGCATCGCTCGAAGCGCGGACTCCGCTGCTCGATCATAAATTGATCGAATTTGTCGAAACGATTCCGACCGAATTAAAGCTGAAGGGGTTGGAAACAAAATATATTTTCAAAAAAGCCATGGAAGGCATTGTGCCGAATGAGATTTTATACCGCGAAAAACAAGGTTTCGGCGTTCCGATCGGTGATTGGATCAATTCCAAATTGCGCGAACGGATTCACAGCGATCTGATGGAAAACAAAACTCTCGAACGCGGATATTTTAATAAATCATATCTTAAAATGTTGATCGAGGAACATTCGACAAATCGCCGCGATCATTCGTATTCGCTCTGGATTTTATGGATGCTCGAACTTTGGCATCGCCGGTTTATGGATAAATAAAGCTATTAAATGTATTTATTACAATGAGTTATTTGGAATACGCGCAGGACATCATCGGAAAGTATGGCGAAACCGACGCGGAGAAACGCGATCAACTGGTTGATTCGGTCAAAAACCTTGAAGTTAAAAGAGTTTTAGATGTCGGCTGCGGCGCGGGGCAGCAATTGATTCCTTTTGCGAAAAAAAAAAATGCGTTTTGTGTCGGGATTGACATCGGCGAAGAACTCGGTCAGGTTGGAAACGCGTTTATCGGGAGTTTCGGTTTTTCCGGTAAAATTTGTTTTTCGCGGGCAAAAGGCGAAGAATTGCCGTTTGAAAATGAGAGTTTCGATGTCGTCTTATGTCTGGTTGCGCTGCCGTATATGCACAACAAAAAAGCCATTGCCGAAACTGCCAGAGTTTTGCGACCGGGCGGCGTTTATATTTTGAAAACTCACGCCCCGGCATTTTATTTCGGAATGCTGAAAAGGCGTTTTTGGACATTCGATCCGCGGCAATATGCGTATCCTTTAATCTGTTTGATAAACGGCATTCGCCACCAATTGACCGGCAGACAAGTGCAGGACGGATTTTGGCAAGGCAAGGAAGTTTTTCAGACAAAAGGATTTTTAACAAAAGAGCTGAAAAAACATAATTTAAAAATCGAAGGCACTTTACCCGATACGAATATTCAATCACCGTCGTTTTATATCGTCAAAAATTTGAAATGAACAGTAGGAAAATTTACAACAAACTGAAATGGAATCTACCCTGGATGGTGCGTTATCCGTTTCTCCGTTTAAACAATTTTCTGCAAGGCAAAACGGATCAGCCGAAAAATCTGATCTTTACGATTGCCGATCATTTTGAACCGGCGTGGAGCAAAAAGGGTTTGCTCGATCTGGACGCGCAAAAACGAACTTTGGATGATTATCACAAATTAGCGCGAAAAACGGGCGAAGCCGTACTTGATGCCGACGGAACGAAATTTCGCCACACGAATTTTTATCCGGCGGAACAATACCACCGCGATATTCTGGAAAAAATGGCTGAGATGCAGGCGGAAGGTTTAGGCGAGGTCGAAATTCATCTGCATCACGGCATGAAAAAACCCGATACGGCTGAAAATACGCGCCGGATTTTAACGGAATTTCGGGATATTTTAGCCGAAGAACATAAATGCCTGTCGCGTTTTGACGGCAAAGGCGAACCGAAATATGCGTTTGTTCACGGCAATCTGGCTCTGGCAAATTCGGCTGACGGCAAATTTTGCGGCGTTGACGAAGAAATGCAGATTTTGCAGGAAACGGGTTGTTATGCCGATCTGACGATGCCTTCCGCACCCGATATTTCGCAAGTTCCGATGATTAATAAAATTTACGAATGCGATCTGCCGCTGACCGAAAAAATCCCGCACCGCAGCGGAACATCCGTCAGAACCGGTAACAAAATCGAGCAAACACCGATAATTTTTACAGGTCCGCTGGTCTTGAATTGGACGCGAAAAATTAAAGGAATTCCGTTTCCGCGTCTCGATGACGGAGGCTTGGCTGATAATCAGCCGATGAATTTAGCGCGGCTCAATCGCTGGATTTCGGCAGATATTACCGTTCAAGGTCGCCCCGACTGGATTTTTATAAAACTTTATTGTCACGGCTTTTTCACACACGATCAATCTGCCTGTATCGGTGAAAAGGCGCAGAGGTTTTTTAGCGAAATAATCGAAAACGGGGAAAAAACTAATGATTACAAGGTTTATTTTGCTTCCGCCCGCGAGGCGTTCAATATGGTTTCGGCGGCAATTGACGGCAAAAAAGGAAATCCGGGCAAGTATCGCAACTATCGTTTACAGGCGATTATGGATAAAACCTCGACACAAGTTGAAAATAAAAAACAAGTGAATATAATATCTTGACACAAACAAAAAGCAGTAAAGGCAAAAGTAAAAAGGTAAAAGTTATTGATTTGTCTTAATACCAAGTTGCCTAAATAAAATTAAAAAAACTTAGCCGTTAAGCAGGCGGTCTTTGACCGCCGATCTCAATTATATAAAACACAAAAGTTATTGATTTGTCTTAAGATATGGAAAACTTTTGAGTTCAGGAGATTTTTAAGAACTGCGACAACCTGTGCAAAAATATTGCCTGTCTGCTGACGAACTCCGGCTAAAACAGTAAAAACAAGAGCGAAAATCTCGTGTTTTGAGTTTCGTTCGGAATTATTCGAGAATAAAAAAATTTAGCCTGAACGGCAAAACTTGGTATTTTCAAACGGTTTAAAGGTCTGCAAAAATAATGGCAAATCCTCTTGAAACATTAAGAAAAATCAAAGGCAGTAGTTGGTCGGAGATTCGCACGCGCGGCGAACAGGTTTTTTCCGTTTATGCCGAACAGGTCGGTTTGAGCGGAAAACTGCCGACGGATGAAGAATTTTTCAATCTGATTGATAAAACCGCTTTCAGCAGAATCGAAATAAATGCCGAAGATTTGCGTGAAAAGTTTTTTGAGCATTCCGAATACAGTTTTTTCCCGTCCTTGCGCCGCGAAGAAGAAATTTTTGGAATTTACCGCGAAAGATTCGGCGGCAAAATCACAAAAACGGTTTTGGAAAAAGCCGATAATCTGGTCAAAGGAAAATTCGATCTGCTCGGCTACCGGCGGCTTGATTTCGGAAATCCGGTTGACTGGCATTTTGAACCAATTTCCGGTAAACGCTCGCCGATCAAACATTGGAAACAATTTGACGAACTTTCGACCGACGAAACCGGCGATAAAAAAATTCTCTGGGAACTCAACCGGCATCAGCATTTTTTCACGCTCGGCATCGCTTACGGTTTGACCGGAGATGAAATTTACGCAGAAACTTTTGCCGCGCATCTCGATTCGTGGATGGAAGCGAATCCGCCCGGAATCGGCATCAATTGGTTTAGCAGTCTGGAAGTCGCCTTTCGCTTGATTTCGTGGGTTTGGGCGTTTAATTTCTTTCGAACGTCAAAAAATCTGACTCCCGAATTATTTCAAAAAGCCCTGAAATTTCTGCATCTGCACGGCAGACATCTCGAAAAATATCTCTCGAAATACTACAGTCCGAACACGCATCTGACGGGCGAAGCCCTCGGTCTTTATTATCTCGGAACGCAGTTTCCGTTTTTCAAACGCGCCGCGCATTGGCGCAAGCTCGGCGAGGAAATTCTGTTTGCCGAACTCGACCGGCAGATTTTGCCCGACGGCGGATATTTCGAGCAGACGACCTGGTATCATCGCTATACGACCGATTTTTATACGCATTTTTTAATTTTGAAAACTTTGAATAACGGAAAGCCGCCGAAATATTTAAAGGAAAAATTGACCAAAAAACTGCAATCGCTGTTTGATTTCCTGATGTATCTGACGCGCCCCGACGGCACGACTCCATTGATCGGCGATGATGACGGCGGGCAATGTCTGCCTCATGGAAACTCCCGCTCCGATAATTTTCGGGCGTGTCTTTCAAACGGCGCGGTGCTTTTTGGTCGCAGCGATTATAAATTTGTCGCCGGAGATTTTTTTGAAGAAACGCTCTGGCTTTTCGGAATTGACGGATTGGAAAAATTCGACCAAATTCAGGCAAAACAGCCAGAACAAAAATCCTTTGCTTTTAAGGAGAGCGGTTATTTCGTGATGCGCGACGGTTGGGGCGAAACGGATAATTATCTGATTGTCGATTGCGGCGAACTCGGCTATCAAAACGGCGGACACGGACACGCCGACGCGCTGGCGATTGATCTGGCGGTCGGCGGCGACTCGATTCTGACCGATGTCGGAACTTACACGTATCACGAATCGGAAGTTTTAAGAAACCTGTTTCGCACGACCGGAGCGCATAATACTCTGACAATTGACGAAAAATCGCAATCCGAACCGGGCGGAAAATTCAGTTGGACGACAAAAGCCGACGCAAAATTGAAAAAATGGATCTGTCAGCCGCGATTCGATTTTTTCGAAGGCTCGCACAACGGTTATAAAAGGCTGAAAAAATCGCCTGCAACTCATTTGCGAAGTATTCTTTTCCTGAAAAATGATTACTGGATAATGCGCGATTTCGTAAAAACCTCGGGCGAACACGAATACAATTTGAATTTTCATTTTAACAGCGAGACATATCCCAAAATTGAAAATGCGGAAAATGGTGAAACGTGCGTTCATAAGTTTTCTGCAAATGGTGTCGGGCTGCGGCTTTTTACCTTCGGCGATAACGGCAAATGGCGGAGCAGAAAAACGTATCTTTCAAAAAAATACGGCGCACAAAGCGAATCGAAATTAATGCAGTTTGATTCTGTCGGCAAAGGAGTTCAGGAATTTTTTACATTTTTCCTGCCGGATGAAGGCGATTTTGCAACGCCCGAAGTTTTTGAAACCGATGTCATAAACGGACGCGCTTTTGTCATAAAATACCGTGATTATATGGATTTACTCGTTTTCAGCGACGGCGAACAAATCGTCCGCACCGAAATTTTTAATACGAATTTCCGTTTCCTTTGGGCGCGTCTGAGCGAAGAAGATTCCCTGCCGGAAGAATTCGTCCTTATCGGCGGAAAACATTTTTCGCTCGGTGGCAGAGAAATTCTAAATCATCCGAAAAAACTGGACTTTGCCACCGCCAGACGTTTCGGCAATCAATTAAATGTGCGAACTTCGGAAACCGTTCTGAGCATTTCTCTGCCTGACTAAATCCTTCTAATTTTCTGAATTTTCCAACAATGAAATCAAATATTTTGCAGCTGATCGGAAGTTTTCATCAAGGCGGTTCGGAACGCCAAGCCGTGCAACTCGTGCGGCTTTTGCATCAGGATAAAACTTACAATATTTTTATCGCGGCATTAAACGACGAAGGCGTTCTGCGGAGAGAGATTGAAGATTTAGGCTTTACGGAAATTCCCGAATTTAAGTTAAACAGCTTTTTCGATCTGAATTTTATCAAAAAGGTGCGAAAATGCGCGAAATTTATCCGCGAAAATAAAATAGAAATTGTGCAGACGCACGATTTCTATACGAACATCTTCGGAATGTCAGCCGCTTTTCTGGCGCGTGTTCCGGTTCGCATCGCCGCCAAACGCGAAACCGGCGGAATGCGCAGCAAAGCGCAGATAATTATTGAAAGACAAGCATTTAGAGCGGCAACCGCAATCGTCGCCAATTCCTTATCGGTTAAAAATTATCTGATTTCTCAAGGAGTTTCCGAAAAAAAGATCGAAGTAATTTATAACGGTCTCGATCTGGAAAGGCTCACGCCGAAAATGACGAATCGCCGCGAGATTTGCGAAATGCTCGGTTTGCCGCAGGCGGAAAACGCAAAATTTATCACGCTCGTGGCAAATCTGCGCCACGAGGTAAAAAATCAGCCGATGTTTCTGCGGGCGGCACGACGAGTTCTGCAAAAAACCCCGGACGCACATTTCATACTTGCCGGAGAAGGCGAATTAAAGGAAACTCTGGAAAATCTGGCAAAAGATTTGAAAATCGAAGAAAGCACGCATTTTATCGGGCGATGCGCTAGAGTTCCCGAACTTTTGTTCGTTTCCGAAATTTGCACCTTAACATCGGTTGCCGAAGGCTTTTCCAATTCGATTCTGGAATATATGGCTGCGGGAAAACCCGTTATTGCAACAAATGTCGGCGGCGCAAGCGAAGCGATCAGCGAAGGCGAAACGGGATTTTTGGTTGATTCTGACGACGACGAAACTCTGGCAAATCGTTTAATCGAGCTTTTGAGCAATAAGGAAAAAGCGCAAGGTTTCGGCAGAAAAGGAAGAAAAATCGTCGAAGAAAAATTTTCACTCGCCGCGCAGATTTCTAAAACTCTGGAATTATATGGTTTATATAACTGATGTTCGACGCTATGCGGTAAATCCGAAACTTTTTCTTTGGCAAAATTAGTCTTCTTGTTATAATCGGATTGGAGATCAAAATGAAAAACAAAATTCAAATTTCTCATCAAGTTGTCTTGACGAAAAAACCGCCCAAGGCAGAAATTTCCGAAGCTGAGTTTCGTCGCCGCCTGAAAAAGATTGACGAATGGAGGAAGAAACGCCTTGCCGAACTTCGTGCCGAGAATCCGCGTTGAGGTCTATGTGCCGATTCGTTATGAGGCTGCTTATCAAGAAACCTTGTCGTGGGTTATCCGCGAATTTACAGAGCTGCGTGGCGGTTGCACGGTGATTGAAAATACGGGCGGCTATTACCTCTCGCAAGACAATGAAACTATCGAAGACCGAGTGAACGTAGTTTATTCGGACTTTCCGATGAATTGGGATAATGAAGCCGACTACGCTGAAGTTTTGGAGTATTGCCAGCAGTTGCAGAATTTCTTGTTGATGAATTTGTGGGAAGAGGTAATTTTAATCACAGCGCGAGCGATCTATCATCACGAACATTCTTGAAGATAAAGCCGTGTCGAACAAGTCAGCTATTGGACGTGAAGCGGGAACAGCGAACTTTCTTTTGACTGTGTCTTTTTCCTTTTAGCTTACGTGCAGCCCTTTTCGCCCACGTCAACGCTCCGCGCACCAGACTTGCTCCGGTCTTGCTCAAATCCGAATAAATCGTTTAGAATAAAATAGTATCTCGGCTCACCTGCCATTTTTACACCATTTCAAAATCAAAAAAATATGAAACAAGTTATTCGCAAAGGTTTAAAGGAAATTATTGTTGACGAAGTCGCCGATCCGATGCCCGCGTCAAATCACGTTTTGGTTTGCCCGTTTTATTCGCTGATTTCGAGCGGCACGGAAACCGCCGACATTCATACCGAAAGCATCGTCAAGGAGGTCGCCGATAATCCGTCGCATCTGCAAACCGTCTGGAATGTGATGATGAAAACCGATCCGGTCAGCACTTTTCACGAAATTCGCGCTAAATTTAAAGATTATGCCGTGCTTGGTTATTCGGGTGCGGGAATAATTATCGACAAGGACGCGCAGGTTACGGATTTAACAATCGGTCAGCGCGTCGCTTACGGCGGCGAAGGCACGGGACACGGCGAAACGATCAATGTCGGGCGCAATTTGATTGCCCGCGTCCCGGACGCGGTTTCGTTTCAGGAAGCCTGTTTTACGACGCTCGGCGCGATTGCAATGAATTCCGTACGGCTTTCGGAAATCAAAGTCGGCGACGTGGTCGCGGTCATCGGCTTGGGTTTGGTCGGGCAGCTTGTTTCGCAGCTCGTCAGATGTCAGGGCGGCGTGGTGATCGCCATTGATCTCGATAAATCGCGGGTTGATCTGGCAAAGGAAACCGGCGCGGATTTCGGTTTGATTGCGACAAGCGACACGACCGTTTCGGAAGTCAGAGCCTTAACGAACGGGCGCGGCGCGGATTGCGTCATTGTTGCTGCGGCTTCAAAATCGCCGAAACCTCTGCAGGACGGAGTTTCGATGGCATGCGACAGAGGTCGCGTGGTGATGGTCGGCGCGTGTCCGATCGAGATTCCGCGAGCCGAAATGTATGTCAAGGAACTGAGTTTTATGGTTTCAAGGGCTTATGGTCCGGGAAGTTATGATCCGAGTTACGAAAAACAGGGAATCGATTATCCGATCAGTTATGTGCGCTGGACGGAAAATCGCAATATGGAAGAATTTCTGCGGCTGTTGGCGGTCGGCAGAGTAAATGTCAAACCGCTGATTTCGCACGAATTCGCGCTCGAAGACGCGCCGCAAGCCTACGATCTGATTATGGGCGAGAGCGGCAGTTCGACGTTGGCGGTCGTTTTGAAATATCCGGTCAATGAATCGGAAAATGCGATTGAAGAATTTAGACCGACGCGCAAAATCGTCGTTAATTCCGCGCCTGTTCAAAAGGACGAGATAAAATTCGGACTCGTCGGCGCGGGAAATCTGGCAAAATGGGCGCATCTTCCGGCGATCAATAAAATTCCGGGCGCAAATCTCCACGCGGTTTACTCGAATCGCGGAGCGCAGGGCAAAGCCTACGCGATGCGTTTCGGCGCGAAATACAGCACTTCCGATTACGAGCAGCTTTTAGCGGACGCGGACGTTGACGCGATTTTGATTTCGAGCCGCCACAAGGAACACGCGCAGCAGGCGATTGATGCTTTAAATGCCGGAAAGCACGTCTTTATCGAAAAGCCGATGGCGATTACGATTGAAGAATGTCAGGCGATCTATAGAGCTGTGCGGGAAAACGGAAAACGTCTGATGGTCGGATTTAATCGCCGTTTTGCGCCATATTATGTGGAAATGAAACGCGAAATCGCCAAGCGGAATTCTCCGTCGGTTATTTCAACCAGAATGAATTCGCCGGGCATCGAAAACGGCTGGGCGGCGGAAAAATCGCAGGGCGGAGTCGTTTTGGGCGAAGGCTGTCATTTTATAGATTTAATGTACTGGATGCTGGAGAGCGAACCCGTTTCGGTTTCGGCTTACGGTTTCGGCGAACATAATGTCGCGGCGACGCTCAAATTTGCCGACGGTTCGGTCGGCAATTTTATTTACACGGTCGTCGGCAGCGAATCTTCGGGCGGCGAAATGGTCGAGGTTTTCGCTCCCGGCGTGAGTGTTTTAAGCGAAGATTTCAAACGCCTCGTCACCAAGAAAAAGAAACGCGAAGCGCGAAGCAAATTTTTCGCCGCCAAAGGTTACGGCGAACAGCTCGAATCTTTCGTCAGAAGTCTGAAAAACGGCACGGAAACCGAAATTACGGCGATTGACGGAACCCGCGC
>CAYUGW010000006.1:0-26056 GCA_964444245.1 uncultured Blastocatellaceae bacterium
TATTTAAACGGAAAATCCTTAATATCGCCTGCTAAACCCGCGACTTCCGCCGCTTTTTCGACCGAAATGTATCTTTTGTCAGTTGTCAGTTGTCCTTTGTCCTTTGTTGCAATTGAACTTTGAACTTTGAACTTTGAACTTTGAACTTCCTCATCCACTCCAAAAGCGATATTTTCGGCAATCGAATTGCTGAACAAAAAAGTTTCCTGCGGCACAACGCCGATGGCTTTTCTGAGCTGCGCGAGCGGAAAGCGTTGAACCGGAATATCATCAATTAAAACTGTGCCGTCGGGCGCGTCCAGAAGGCGCGGAATCAAGCTGATCAAAGTAGATTTTCCGCTTCCGGTTTTGCCGACGAGCGCAACGGTTTGTCCTTCTTCGATTTTCAGATTGATATTTTTTAAAACGGGCGTTTCGTCATAACTGAAATTCAGATTGCGAAATTCGATTTTGCCCTTTATTTTCGGCTGCTCTTTTGCGTCCGGCTCATTTCTGATCGCCGGAATGGTTTCCAGAATGGCGTTGAATCTTTTAAGGCTCGCCGTGCCGCGCTGATATAAATTGACGACGTAGCCGAGCGCGATCAGATACCAGATCATTCTTTGCAAATAAAGAATAAACGCCGAAAAATCGCCCGCCGTGATCTCATCGCGCGCCGCCATCGGAACGCCGACGGCGACAATGATGACAAAACTCAAACCGATAAAAAAGAAAAGTAGCGGACGCATTGCCGCCGAAAATTTGACGAGTGCGATATTTTTCTGCGCATATTCGCGGTTGAGTTCCTGAAATTTCTCGATTTCCGCGTCTTCCTGCGCATAAGCGCGAACGACGCGCACGCCCGTCAGATTTTCCTGCACGCGTGCCGTGATATTCGAGAAAAATTCCTGAATTTTCTCGAAACGAACGTGAATTTGTTCGCCCAAATATTTGACTGTGAGCGAAACAAAGGGGAGCGGAATCAGCAAAAACAGTGTGAGCTTGACGCTGATTCCGAGCATAATCGGCAAAACGATGGCGAGCGCGAAAATCGCTTGAAAAGTGTATAAAATCATCGGTCCGACGATTTGCCGAACAGCCGCCAGATCATTTGTCGCCCGCGCCATCAGATCACCGACGCGGTTGTTTTGAAAATATTCGAGCGGCTGATGAACAAGCGCGGCATAAAAATCGCGCCGCATATCATATTCGATATGGCGCGAAGCATTGATCAAAAGCCGTCGCTGCCAGAACAGAAAAAATGCCGCGACCAGACTGACAATCAAAATCACGACCGGATAATAAATCACCTTTTCCCAGGTCGGTTCCCGGCTCAAATCATCAATCGCCTGCCCGACCAGATAAGGCACAAGCAGACTAAACGCCATCGAAACCAGAATAAACGCGATTCCGATGACGATTTGCCATTTGTAAGGCTTAAAATACCGGGCAAATTTTTTAAGTTCTTCCATGTTTTATTAGTCTGTCGAGTCTATCGAATCAAAAGTCAATCAGACTCAATAGATTCGCTAGACTTAATAGACTCAACAGACTCGCCAGACTCACTTAAACCTTTTTTCTCTAACGCTTTTTTGAAATTCTTCAATTGAAACTTTTTTGTAATCCTGCGGCAAATCAAATATTGACTCGTCAATTTCGAGTTTCAAATTTCTGAATTCCATCGCGGAAAAAAGAATTTTTTGTTCGCCGCTGATTGAATAAAACTCTTGTTTGACGGGAAATTTAAGATTTTCGTCAACATAAATTAAAATTTCAGAATAATTATTTTCATCGCTGACACGATATTTTGCCGAGCCGTTTTCCATGCCGAGATTTTCAAATTTCACATCGCGTCTTTCGCTCAGCCATTCGGTTGTCAGAAAATCCTTTAAGACATCGCCGGTATTCGCCGAATTGTTTGAAATTGATGCGCTTTGTGCATAAACTTTCTTTTCCGTTTCGAGCAGGAATTTTTCGTTTTCATTGAGTTGTAAAAATGAAATTCCGTTCGGATAATCATAGCGGATTTTTTCCCTTGAACGCGCCGCTTTTATGATTCGCTCAGATTTTTCGCCGTTTATAAATGCAGCTAAAACGATTTCGGCTTGAAAAACTTCGGGTTCTTTATTTTCAAACGGAATTTCGCTCTTTAATTCGTCGGCGGTAAATGTATTTGAATTCGTATTTTCGTTTTCGGCAGTCTGCCAGAAACTGCACGACGAGAAAATCATCGAGGCGAGAACTAAAACAAAGAGAAATTTAAGTGTGTTTGTCGGAAACATCTTGTAAATTAAAATCTTAGCACATTGATTTCGGGCGGGCGATAAAGCAAAATATAATTTTTCGGCGGACTCGGGATGAGCATAAAAAAATGGCAATTAAAATATATTTTCGGCGGTCTGGCGATCAGCCCGCTCGCGCCGTTTCTTTACGCGCAGGGGAAATTTGTCCGGTATAAAGTCGGCAGATTGCCCGACGCGGGCGGCGAAAAACGCGGACAAATCGGTGAAAATAAAGAGTTTATAAATCTGCTGGTAATCGGTGAATCAACGGTTGCGGGAATCGGCGCGAAAAATCACGCCGAAGCTCTGACCGGACAATTTGCCAAACATCTCAGCCGAAAAATCGAAAAAGGAATTCGCTGGACGGCGGTCGGCGAAAGCGGAATTACGGTTCGCAGAACTTTGCAGGAACTCGTTCCCGATCTGCCGGAAGAAAAAATGGATGTCGTCGTCATCGCGCTCGGCGCAAATGATGTTTTCGGTCTTTCGAGTCCGAAAAAATGGCGGCGCGATCTGAGCGAATTGCTCGAGACCCTGCGCGAAAAATACGGAGATGCTTTGATTTTTGTGGCAAATGTTCCGATGATCAGAGATTTTATAGCGATGCCGAATCCGCTTCGCTATGTGCTTTCACGGCTTGCCAAACTTCATCATTTCAACGCCCGGGACTTGATTTCGCAAATGGAAAATGTCATTTATTTTGACGACGTAAAAAAAGTAACCGACGATTTTTTCAGCGACGGAATTCACCCGTCGGTCATCGGCTACGATCTCTGGTCAGAAGAAATGGTCGAATTTATGCTGAAAAAAACGGCGGAACTCGACAAGTGATTTTCCAAACAAAAAACTCTGCGCCCTTTGCGTCACTAGCGTGAAAAAGAAAAGTTAATTTCACGCTAGTGACGCAAAGGGAGCGGAGAGAAAGTTTGTCTAACTCAATCTTTTTGACATTAAATGAAAAAATGAACCTCGAAAATGACCTCGAAACTCTCAACGAATTTCTCGCTTCAAATAATGAATTGCTGCTCATCAATTCAAACGGGAAATCATTTGCGCTCAAAAAAGACGAGATCGAAATTTCTTCCCAGCGCGGCAGAATTTTGCTTTCTTTTCTCGACGATAAAGGTTTTCAAACGTGGCGAATTAAAAGTATTAAACAAGAAAAAAGCGAAATTTTATTGAATTTGACGCGCAATTTTGAAAGAGAAAATGAAAAAATCAGAATCGTTTCGAGAATTTCCGCCGAAGAATTAGGCGCGGAAACCGAACTTGCGCGGCTTGAAAAAGCCAATAAAATTGCCGCGCTTTTAGTTTCGGAAAACCGAAATTCAAAACTCGTACGGGTTTCGTTAAACAAGGAAAACGGTCGTTTCGCGCAGATAATATTTGAAAAAGAAAAGAAGCAAATCGCCGTTTTAACGGACGTGTCCGAAAGTGTTTCGCCGGAAATCTATATTTCGAGCGCGATTCTTTGGCTCACCAAACTAGAAAACCGCAGGAAAAATCCGATTTATGAAATCCGGCTTTTAGGCGAAAAAAAGATCGCCCGAAGATTGCAAAAACTTCACGCGCTTTTGAGTGAAAACTGGAAACGGAAAATAAAAGTTTTCGAAATTTTAAAGACGGGCGAAAGCGAGAAAATCATTGACAAAAAATCTCTCGAAATCGAAGATCTATGGCGCGAAAGGGGCGTAAAATTAAATATCTCAAATGTAAATCCGAGCCGGACGGGGCGGGAAATCATAAAATTCGCACCCGAAGAAATTGACCGCATTTTTACAAAAAACGGTGAAACTCTCAGGTTTTCGGGTTTGCCTTTTGCGCGTGTCCGAAAGATTTTCGACGCGGAAAGGTGCTGGTTCGGCATCGAACGCGACAGACGGATTTTATCTGAAAAGACTTTTGAAGAGTTTGAAAATCTGGTCGAAGAATTGAAGATTTACCGCCGCTTCGATTCCGATTATAAACGGCACGCGCTTTTTCGCCTTGCGCCCGAAGCGTGGCTCGAAGCCGCTTTGAGGCGCAATATAAAACTTCTGGACGCAAATCTGATTTTGTCGCCGATCTACAATCAATTTCGCGCGTCAAACGACAAAATCGATCTGCTTGCTTTGAGACGCGACGGACGGCTTGTAATTATCGAACTAAAGGTCGCGCCCGACCGCGAAATGATTTTTCAAGCCGCCGATTACTGGCGAAAAATCGAACTTCAAAGACGAAAGGGAATTTTGCAAAAGGCGAAAATTTTCGATGAATTGGAAATTTCCGACAAACCCGCGATTGTTTATTTAGCTGCGCCGACCTTGAGTTTTCATCGTGATTTCAGGTTTTTGGCAAAGACTATTTCGCCCGAAATCGAAATTTACCGTTTCGATCTGGCAGAAAACTGGCGCGAACGCGTGAAGGTCTTGCGGAGAGAAATATTAGCCTGAAGATTTAGAAAACATTTGCCCGCGAAAGGGCGCAAAAAGACGCTAAAAAAAGAAAAAATTTAAGATTGTTTCGCGATTTTTCGCGTATTTCGCGGGCAAAAATTATTAAGAATTTACGAATTTATAACCGATACCGCGGACGGTTTGCAGAACCTGCGGTTTGGTCGCATCTTCTTCGAGATATTTCCGCAGACGGACGATAAAATTATCAATCGCCCGTGTGTCGGTGTCTTCGTGCAGATCCCAGACTTCTTCCAAAATCGTCTTGCGCGAAACGGCTTGTCCTTCGTTTTCAATCAGATAGCGCAATAATTTGGCTTCCATCAAAGTCAGATTAACCGTTTCGATCTCGCTGCGGAGTTCGAGATTTTCAAAATCAATCAGGCGATTATTTATTTCGATGATTTCCGCAGTTTTCGCCGGTTTCAGTTCCTTTTTAAACCATTCGCGGCGGCGCAATAATCCGTTCAGACGCGCCAGAAAAATGTTTAATTCAAAAGGTTTCGGCAAATAATCATCCGCTCCGGCTTCAAATCCGTTTAAGACATCTTCGGGTTTTCCGAGCGCGGTGAGCATCAGAATCGGCGTAAAATCTTCTTTTTCGCGCAAAGCTTTGGCAACCGTGAAACCGTCAACCTTCGGCATCATTACGTCTAAAACAATCGCATCAAAGGAATTTCCTTCACGCCCCAAAATTTCCAGAGCCTTCGCGCCATCCGAAGCTGTTTCGACCTCAAAACCGTCGGCTTCCAGATTAAACTGCAAACCATCCGCCAGATGTTTTTCGTCTTCAACAATTAAAATTCTCATAAATTCAAGCTTGATTGACTCGAAAAATCAATTAACTATTTACCGCCTTTTTTTCCGCTTTCGGCAAACGCACGATAAACGTCGCACCTTTGCCTTCGCCCTTGCTTTCGGCGAAGATTTTCCCGCCGTGTTTTTTGATGATCGAACGCACGATGTAAAGCCCCAAACCCGTGCCTTTGGTGTTTTGCGTTGATTGATTCGGGACGCGGTAAAAGCGTTTGAAAACTCTTTTCAGTTCGTTTGGCGCGATCCCTACTCCCGAATCTTTGATCAAAATTTCCGTGTATTTTTTATTGAGTTCGGTTAGTTTCATCAGGATTTTTACTTCGTCTTTTGAATACTTAACGGCGTTATCAAGGAGATTTGTCAAAACGGTTTGAAGTTCCGCTCTGTCGCCGGAGATCGTGATGGTTTTTGCCGGTTCGATAAACTTGATTTCTTCATCTAAATTGTAGCGCGACTTGGTAATTCCGATACATTCTTTAATAAGGTTGCCGAGCGGGATTTCCGAAATATTTAATAAGCGATTAGGGTCTTTCGTCCGGCTTGCCTGCAAAACCTGTTCGACGGTCGTCAGCAGACGATTGCTGTCCGAAAGCATTACTTCATAAAATTCATTGCGTTTTTCTTCGGTTACATTGCGCGTTTTCAAAGTTTCCAGATAAAGTTTGATTGACGCGATCGGCGTTTTAAGTTCGTGCGTTACGGCGTTGAGGAAAGCGTCTTGCTGTTCGTTGCGGCGGATTTCGCGGATCAGAAAAATCATATTCAAAACCAAACCCGTAATAATCAAAGCGAAAAAAATCACGCCGAAAACAAGCAGCGCGACTTCGCGCAGACTGAGCAAAACCCAGCCGACATTGAGCGCAACTGCCAGAGCAATTAACGTAATTCCCAAAATAAACACGACAACCGCCGCTTTTCGCCGACCTGCAACCCGCATTTTTTAATTCTAAAGGTAAAAGGCAAAAGTAAAAAGGCAAAAGGTAAAAATCGAATTTTTCGTTTTACCTTTTGCCTTTTTACTTTTGCCTTCAATCATTAAGCCGGTTCGCTTAAAGGTTCTGCCTGAATGCCGTCAACCTTTTCGACTTCTTCCTTGAGTTTATAAGCATAAACTTTTTTGACCAGCCCGAGTTTTCGCAAAGCGACGAGCTGCACCCAATTTATATCGAATTCATACCACGCCAGACCGTGTTTTGCCGAACGCGGATGCGCGTGATGATTATTGTGCCAGCCTTCGCCGAATGTAACGGCGGCAATCAAACCGTTGTTGCGCGAATCGTCGTTTGTTTCAAAACGGCGCGTTCCCCACAGATGCGTTGCCGAATTAACGAGCCACGTGAAATGCCAGCCGAGAACCGTTCTGAGGAAAATCCCCCACAAAACCATCGGCAAACCGCCGATTGCAAATAAAATTCCGCCGACAATGATCGGAGTTACCCAGTAATAGGTGTTCATAAAAACGTGAACTTTGTCCTTCATCAGATCCGGCGCGTAACGCTTTAATGTCGCTTCATCTTTAACCTGTGCTTCGCCCTGCAAAATCCAGCCGATATGCGACCAAATCGTGCCGCCGCGCGGGCTGTGCGGATCGTTTTCGGTTTCGGTAAATTTATGATGAATGCGGTGCGTCGCCACCCAGGTGATCGCGCCCGACTGAAGGGCGAGAGTTCCGCAAAGTGTCATAAAATACTCCAACCATTTCGGAGCTTTAAATCCGCCGTGCGTTAAAAGACGGTGAAATCCTAAACCGATTCCCCAACTTGCCGCAACCCACCAGGTGATAAATCCGGCAAGCAGATTTTCCCAACTGAATTCAAATAATGCCCAGATTGCCAAAGCATGAAAGACAATCATCGCCGTAATTGTTGTCCATTGAAGTTTTGCTGACTTTGCGTGTTTAAATTTTAATGCGTTTTCCATGATAAATCCCCTCTAAAAATTTGAATATTCCCCGGCGCAAATTCTGCGCTGATTTAATCCTAACAGGTTTTAGTGAGAGCAATTGTAAGAGTTTTGTAATTATCACTTAGAAACTTTTAAGCCGGATAAAAAGGAATTGTTTTGGAGATTTTTTTGGAAAGATATGCATATACAGGTAAACAGGTAAATGGAGCAAGAGAGTTTTATAAAAATCAGGAATTGAAATTCTGCTTAAATTTGCGGTAAACATGTTTCAGCGCGCCAACCGCCGCCGATCAGAAAAATTTGTGTCATTGCAGGTATTTGTATATAGTAAAGCTAAATTTTAATTAAGAAATATGACTTTACCTTTGAAAATGTTATAAAGAAAACTATAGGAAAAATATTTCCTTGGTAAAAACTATATATTAAAAACTCAAAAATCAATTTTAGATGAAATTTACGGTTCTCGGAAGCGGTTCGACGGGAAATTGCGTGTTGATCGCGACCGAAAAAACAAAAGTTTTGATTGATGCGGGATTAAGCGCAAAACAGATACTTCTGCGTCTTGCGGCAGTCGGCATTGATTTTGAAGATTTGGACGGCGTTCTCGTAACGCACGAACACGGCGATCACGCGGGCGGTTTGCGCGTTTTGCTCGGCAGCGTAAAATGTCCCGTTTTTATTTCCGGCAAAACTCACGATGCTTACCTGCGTGATAACAAAACTAAAAATAATGAAGCACAAAAACGCGCCGATGTCGTCAAGGGCAGAACGGTCGAGATCGAATCGAGCCGGGATTTCTGCATCGGCGATATTGATTTCGAGCCGTTTTCCGTGCCGCACGATGCGGCGGATAATTTCGGTTTTGTCGCCAAGAATCGCGGTATCAGAGTGGCGACCTTGATGGATTTCGGTTGTTTTACAACGCTTGTCAAAGAAAAATTAAAGAATTGCGACGGCATCGTCGTCGAATCGAATCACAGCCGCGATATGCTGATGACCTGCCCGATCTACAGTTGGGATTTGAAGCAAAGGATCGCCTCGCGCACCGGGCATCTTTCCAACGAAGATTTGTCCGATTGGCTGACCAATGATTTTGACGGCGCGGCGCGCGAAATCGTTCTCGCTCATTTATCGCAACGCGCCAACGAACCGCATCTCGCCCGTCTGATGGCGCAAACCGCACTCGAAATGCGTAATCCGCTCTTTAAGGCTGAAACGCGCATTACGATTTCATATCATAAAACTCCGACCGATTGGATCGAGTTTTGATTCTCTGATTTTAAATCAAACGTGATAAACTCTGTGTTTATGGCTGAAAGTTTATCTATCACCAAAACATCAAACCGACAAAAGATTTACGACGAACTCGCGCCGCAGATCGAATCGCTCGTTGCGGGCGAAACCGATTTGACGGCAAATCTGGCAAATATTACGGCGGCTTTGAAGGAAGCTTTCGGTTTTTTCTGGGTCGGTTTTTATATAAAAAAGGAAAACCAGCTTGTTTTAAACGCGTTTCAAGGAACGATTGCCTGCACGCGGATTGATTTCGACAAAGGCGTTTGCGGGCATTGCTATACGACGCGCGAAACCGTGATCGTGCCGGATGTCGAAGATTTTCCCGGACATATCGCGTGCAGTTCGGATTCAAAATCCGAGATCGTTTTGCCCGTTTTTGACAAAAACGGCGAAGTGGCGATGGTTTTGGATGTTGACAGCGACCGGCTCGATGATTTTTCTGAAGTTGATGCGGAAGGTTTAGGCAAGATTGTGAAAATCGTCGAAAATTTGATCGGTCAAAATTTAATGGAAAAAAGTTTTGCCACAGATTCGCACGGATAAATTTTATGGATTCAAAATTTGCAACTGTTGAAGGAACTCTTAAATACGCCGCACGTTTTCCGAACGCTGCCGAAAATCATTTTCGCAAGGCGCAGGATTTGACGGTTTCTTCAATCGGAATCGGAACTTATCTCGGAAACTGGGACGCGCACACGGACGAAAATTATACGGGCGCGGTTGAAAAATTTGTCGAATCCGGCGGAAATGTGATTGATACGGCGGCAAATTACCGTTTTCAGCGCAGCGAGCGGAATATCGGAAATACCTTACAGAATTTGAGCGAAAAAGGTTTCTCCCGCGAAGAACTCATTATCTGCACGAAAGGCGGTTATTTGCCGTTTGACACGGAACCGCCGAGCGATGTGCGCGGATATTTCGAGGAAAATTTTGTTAAAAAAGGCATCGCGGGTTTTGAAGATCTGGTCGCCGGAAGTCATTGTATGTCGCCCGCTTATTTGCAGAATCAGCTCGATCAATCGCTGCAAAATATGAAATTGGCGGCGGTTGATGTTTATTATATTCATAATCCCGAATCACAGCTTTCGGAAATTGATAGATATACTTTTGAAGCGCGTCTTTCAAAGGCGTTTGAAGTTTTGGAAAAAAATCGCGCCGCCGGGAAATTGCAGTTTTACGGCGCGGCGACGTGGAACGGTTTTCGCGCTTCGCCGCAGGACGCGGGTTATCATTCGCTGGAAAGAATGGTTGGTATTGCCAAGCAAGTCGGCGGCGCGGAACACGGTTTTAAATTTATTCAATTGCCGTTTAATCTGGCGATGCCGCAGGCTTATCTATTGAATAATCAGGCATTTGCCGGAAAGGTTTTTTCGGCAATCGAAGCGGCGAAAAATATGGGCGTTTCGGTAATCATCAGCGGTTCGATTATGCAGGGAAAACTTTCAATGAATCTGCCGGAAAATATTCGCAAAATTTTCGGCAATCTCGAAACAGACGCGCAGACGAGTTTGCAGTTTGTCCGCTCGACTCCGAATGTAACGACCGCTCTTGTCGGAATGAGCCGCGCCGAACACGTGCGGGAAAATATGAAATTAACCGAAATCGCACCGGCGGGCGAGGAAGATTTTCAGGAACTTTTTGTAAAATAACTTTTTTGATTTTTGATTTTCGATTTTGATCTTGGTGATTTTTCATTGTTGAGGATTCTCAATAATTCTTACGATACAAAGATCAAAGATCAGTTTTTATAACTAAATATGAATGGTATCGAGTATCCGTTTTGGGTTTGGATTTTTTTCTTTGCAGTCGTTTTGATTGCATTAGGCGTTGATATTTTTATCGTTAATCGGCACGCGCACGTTCCGACGCGCAAGGAAACCGTAACGTGGAGCATCGTCTGGGTTTCGCTCGCGCTTTCGTTCAATGTCTTTATTTACTGGGTAGTCAGTGATCTTTACGGACACGCCGACGGTTTGTTCAAGGCAAAGCAGTTTTTTACGGGTTATTTAATCGAGCTTTCGCTTTCGATTGATAATTTGTTCGTCTTTTTATTGATTTTCAGCTATTTTAAAGTTCCGAAAAAATATCAGCACCGCGTTCTTTTCTGGGGAATTATGGGCGCGATCCTGATGCGGATGGGGATGATTTTCGCCGGCGCGGAACTGGTTGACCGTTTTCACGCGATTCTTTATGTTTTCGGCGCGTTTTTGATCTATACGGGACTCAAGATGTTTTCCGATGATGAAGCGGGGTTTGATCCCGAAGAAAGCAAAATGGTCAAACTCGTTACGCGCTATATTCCGATTGTTAAAAGATACGAAGGCGAAAAATTTATCATCATCGAAAATGGTAAACGCACCGGAACGCTTCTGTTTCTCGTTTTAATCGTCGTTGAAATTTCCGATGTGGTTTTTGCGGTTGATTCGATTCCGGCGATTTTCGGCATTACGACCGACCGTTTTATCGTCTATACATCGAATATATTTGCTATTTTGGGCTTACGGACGTTTTTCTTTCTGCTGGCGGATCTGGCGGATAAATTTCATTATCTGAAATACGCTCTGGCGACGATTTTAACATTTATCGGTTTTAAAATGTTGCTGCCGATGTTTGCCGCAGGCTTAATTTTGATTTTGGGCGAAGACAGTCAAACCGGCTTTGCAATTTTTGTCAAAGATTTTATCAAGGGCGAATACAAAGAAGAGTTTATGAATATATCGCTCGGTTTTGTTGTAACGGCAATCTTTTTATCTATTGTTTTGTCATTAGTTTTCCCGGCTAAAGCGAAAACCGAGGAGGAAAAATTGATCGAACATATCGAGGAAGACATCGGAGGAAAGACAGATTAACATTTAACTTAAACTAACCGTTAAGAAAGCGGTCTTTGACCGCGAGTGTCGAACGCGGCAAAAACGCTTTCTTAACAATAATAGACATTATTTGAAATAAAGAAATAATCCACGAAGGAACACGAAGCTTTCACGAAGGAAAGAAAAAATTAACAAATGTTTTAACTTTGAGTCGCCCAAAAGCTGTCAATCCGGGGGAAAAAAGAAAAAAACTTCGTGTTCCCTTCGTGAAACGCGCGTGGATAGTTATTTCAAATAATCTCTAATATGTTTTATTTTTGTCTTGCTTATTAAAAGATATAGCTTTAGATAATTTCGATGGAAAACAAATACCGCAAATTTTATGTCGATTGGTGGAATATCAAGAAAAGTACCGTTTACGGCACGATCGGCATAATTGTGTTTATTGCGGCAATTGTCGGCGGCGGTTGGTGGCTTTGGAAAAACGAAGGCGCATTTACGAATCCGCAGCTTGACGAAGGTCCGAAAGATGCGGCGCGGCTCGTTTATTTTGAAGGCGAGGTGCGCGTCATTCGCGCCGCGACGCGCGAAACTATTCTGGTGACGAAAGAGATTTTCGTTTCAGCGGGCGATACGGTGCAGACGCAAGCCGACGGACGTGCGCGAATTCAGATGATTGACGGCTCTGTGCTTTCGATTCGACCGAACAGTACGGTCGTCATCCGCAACAGCACTTCGATTTTCGGCGGAACGAATGTCCGTGTCGCGCTCGACCAAGGACAGGTTAACGTCAAAACGGAAGACCAGCCGCGCGGCACGGAAAACGTCGTCGAGGTCAGAGAATCGGAAAATTACGTTAATCCGAAAACGGACGCGAGTTTTAATATCAACGAAAAAACGAACGGCGGCGAGATCCGCATCAGCCGCGGAAGCGTCGAAACGCGGATCGGCGATCAAACAACCGTTATCAAGGAAAACGAATTTGCGGCGGTCAGCGGCGGCAAGATCGCGACGCGCGAAAATCTGGTAAATCCGCCGAATCTCGGTTCGCCGTCATCAAACGAACAAATAATCGGTTCGGCTGGCGGTATTGCCGATGTTAGTTTTCGCTGGGAAAAAGCGGGAGGAATCGCGCCTTCGAGTTTTAATTTACAGATTGCCAAATCGCCGTTTTTTATGTCTGATTCGATGATTCTGGTGCGCGACTCAGTAACGGCTCAAAATTTTACGCTCGCCGGTATCGCGCCCGGAACATATTACTGGCGCGTGCGTTCGAATACGAATTCGGGACAAGTCAGTGATTGGAGCGAACCCGGAAAATTTACGATTGTCCGGCGCGTTTCGGGCAGCGAAATTACGGCATCCGATTGGAAGGTCGAGAATCTCGGCGGAAGAGTTTATATCGTCAGCGGAAAAACAAAACCGGGCGCAACCGTCAGAATTTCGGGACGTGAAACCTTTGCCACCGGCGACGGCTCATTTCAATTGCAAGTTTCATCCGGCACTTCGCAAATCCTGATAGAAATCAATGACGACAGAGGCAACCGCAGCCGTTACAATTTATCTCTAAACTCGGCAAGAGCAGTAAAACAACAGTAATTTTTTAAGGAAGAGGAACTAAAGAAAAATCGGAGTGCATCATACACATTCCCATTCAAACGAACGAAGAAGTGCGAAAAGTCTGAGAAATCTGAAAATTGCGTTGGGCTTGACGTTTGTTTATATGTTGGCGGAAGCCGTCGGCGGTTGGTGGACGAATTCGCTTGCCCTGCTTGCCGATGCCGGACATATGTTGACTGACGTTGCGGCTTTGAGTCTGACACTTGCCGCGATCTGGTTTGCTTCGCGTCCTGCCACGCCGAACAAAACTTACGGTTATTACCGGCTTGAAATTCTCGCCGCTTTTATCAACGGAATCGCACTTGTTTTAATTTCATTCTGGGTGATTTACGAAGCCTACAAGCGTTGGAATACAGAGCCGTCAATTATGGGTTTTGAATTGACTCTGATCGCCGTCGGCGGTTTGATCGTCAATTTGATTGCCGCATATCTGCTGCACGGCGATCACGCGCACGATCTGAATATGCGCGGCGCGTGGCTGCACGTGATGGGCGATGCGCTCGGTTCGGTGGCGGCAATTATTACGGGTATTTTGATCGTTGCATTTAATTGGGTTTGGGCTGATGCCGCAGCGAGCGTCTTGATAAGTTTGATCATCATTTTCAGCGCGTGGAATCTGATCAGAGAATCGGTCAATGTGCTTCTCGAAGGAACGCCTTCGCACATCAATTTAACGGCAATCGAACAGGCGATTCTGCAGCACGAAAATGTCAGAAACGTCCACGACTTACACGTCTGGACGATAACTTCCGGTATGGAAGCCTTGAGCGTTCACATCGTTCATCACGAACGAGTTGAAGCGACAAATCTCTTAAAAAAAATCAGAAAAAATCTGCACGACGAATTCGGGATCGATCATTTAACAATCCAGATGGAAACGCCCGAAGACGAAAAAGAAAGTCTGCATTACTGTTTTTCGGGCGCGAATTGTTTTTCTCCGCAGGAAAAAAACGATAATTTAACGCAAAGCCGCGAGGACGCAAAGCCGCAAAGACTTTAAATTTAATACGATACAACTTTGGAGAATTAAATTTCATATTTTATCCATTAAGGTGGTGTTTCAGAATTTATGTTGAGGAAAATACTTTCGTAATAAGTGAAAGGTGAAAAGTCAAAGGTGATAGATAATTATTCGATAAAACCTAGCACTTTTCACTTATTACCTCTAACTTATTCCGAAGTGTAAAAGCTTAAAAACTTCATTCAGCATAAATTCTGAAACACTAAGTAATCGGACAGGATTACTTTAGATTCAAACTTCGGAATAGATGAAAGATGATAGATGATAACTGATAGATTTTATCAAGTTTTTATCTATCATCTTTCATCTATCAGTTATTATCTATTCCGAAATTCATTCCTTTATTTATTTGTGGACGACTACTTACCATCCATTAATACTTTGCATCTTTGCGCCTTTGCGTCTTTGCGTTAAAATTCTTTATTTATGTTAACAATAAATCTCGGTTACGGAAAATCCTCGATTGCGTTTGAATTCGACGAAAATCGCTTTCAGATTCTGGGCGACGCGGAAACGCAAAATCCTTTGAGCGACGCGCAGATCGGCGAACGATTCGACGCTCCCGTTGATTCGAAAACGCTTGAAGAAATCATCAAACCGGGTGAGAGCGTTTTACTGGTCGTGCCGGACGCGACGCGCCGGACGGCAAGCGGGCAGATTATAAATTTATTGGTTCGCCGCCTGATCGCGAATGGGACGATGCCTTTCGATATTCGCATAATTTTTGCGACCGGAATTCATCGCAAAGTTACGGAAGAAGAAAAACGCGAAATCGTTACGCCGTTTATCGCGCAGAGAGTAAAAATGCTCGATCATAATGCGCGTGATCTGGCGCAGATCGTAAATTTCGGCGCGAGCGAAAGCGGAATTCCGGTTCAGCTCAACCGCGCTCTCGTCGAACACGATCACACAATTATCATCGGCGGCATAAATTTTCATTACTTTGCAGGTTTTACGGGCGGAAGGAAACTTATCTGTCCGGGTTTGGGTTCGACGCGAACAGTCAGCGAAACTCACAAACTCGCGTTCGACAGCGAAAATAAAACAAGACGCGAAGGTGTCGAAACTGCAAAACTCGACGGAAATGCGGTTCACGAAGCCTTTATGGAAGTGGTCGAAAAATTTCCGCCGTCGTTTGCGATTAATACAATCGTCAATGAAAACGGCGAAGTAACGGAAGTTTTTGCCGGAAACTGGAAAACTTCGCATCGCAAAGCGTGCGACTTTTACGCGGAAAAACATACAATAAAAATCGAAGAAAAACGCGAAATCGTGATAGCAAGCGGCGGCGGTTTTCCGCACGATATAAATATGATTCAGGCGCACAAAGCTCTGGATTCGGCGGCAAATGCCTGCCGCGAGAATGGAACAATAATTTTTTTAGCCGAATGCGAAAACGGTTTGGGCAGAAACGATTTTCTCGATTGGTTTGAATCGGAAAATTCTGAAAAATTAGCGGAACGGCTCTCAGAAAGCTATCAAGTCAACGGGCAAACGGCGTGGAGTTTATTAAAAAAAGCCGAACGCTTTAATATTCAGATTTTGACAAGTTTACCGGAACAAGAAACGCGCCCGATGCGTTTGCAAAAGGCGCGTGATTTGAATGAAATTTTATCGGAAATTGATTCGACAAAAAAAGGTTATATTCTGCCTTTCGGCGCGAAATTTTTGATTAAAAGTTAAAATTTTGTAACTGAATTAAGTCATAATTTTTTGAAATTTCCGATGCGCTTTGCCGAAATAGCGCGAATTTATAGCTAAAACCTTTTATCGTCAGAAACTATTCACTATTAACTATCAGCTATTCACTGTTTTACAGATTTATTAACTGAAAACAGGGCTTTCTCATAAAAACAATATTGATTGTTCTCAGTTAATCTTATGTCGCGTAGCGACTTATTGACTTTAGCCGTGCGTTTTAACGCACGGTCAAATGAAAAAGCTGTTTTTGTCGCGTTAGCGACAACTGAATTTATTGCTAATTTTCAATTGTCGCTGACGCGACAAGAATTTCTTATTTTAGCTTTCCGTGCGTTAAAACACACGGCTAAAGTCATTTATCGCTACGCGATAGCTAAATGAAATTTTTATGAGAAAGCCCTGTAACTGAAAATTAGTGAATAGTTAATAGCGAAAAGTGAATAGCTTTTTAATCGAAAAATTTTCCGCCTTTTTCCACTCATTAATTTAGTCCTAATCAGTTACAAAATTTCAATCTTCAGGCTGTTCTTCGATAAAAAAACCGATTTTCAAAGAAACGGCACTGACTTCTTCTTCCCAAATATTTACCTTTGCGTAAGGAAAACCTCTTTCGGCTAAAAATTTCTTTAGAACTGAAATAGCCTTAGTTAATTTAGCCGCATTGTAAATATCGCCTTTTTCGATATTTAATTTTTCTTGTTTCAAAGCTGTAATAATTTCTGCTTTTGTATAATATTCTAATCCGTCGAAATTCACTTCTTCGACGATCGGTAACTCCAAAACCTGAATAATTACATTGACTCCGCCTTTATTTCCGGTTTCGGTAAAAACTTTTGTATGCGTCGGGTTAAACCAGCCGAGAGCGAGAAGTTTTTGCAAATCGTTTTGTAATTGTTTTTCGTTAAAAGTCTGCAAAGCGCGGGTTTTGATATGAGTTAAAATTTCATCATCCGTCCATCTTCGGTTGCCTTGAATGTCCAGCAATTCGATTGTTTTGTTCTGCATTTGAGGAAAAACGCTCTGGAAAGATAAAAAGGCTATCGCTAAAAAAAGCGACAGCCTGAAGAATTTTGCTAAGTTGTTAGGAAACATATTTATTTTCCATTGGCGATCTTAAAGCTTCGCGCCATTGCATCAATGATATTGCGGAGCGACAATAGATTTTCGCGGTATCCTTCGAAACGCAGAACGTAAACGGTGGTAGCATCGGCTTGCAGAAAATAATATCTGCCGCTCCAGTTTCTGCCGGATTTTACAAACTCGAAATTATAAACTTTGCCTGCCAGAAAGCCTTTGAAATTTTCTTCCTTTCCGGCGACAAAACCGGGTTTGAACTGCAATTTTGTTTCTTCGTCGCGGATAATATCTTCCAATTTCTCGCTTGCTCTGACCGACATTTTGCGGACTTCGAGGTGTCCGTTTGTCCGTGTTTCATAAACATATTCGACATTCTGGCTAATGTTTGAAGGCTTTGCCGTCATTTTCCATTTCGCATCGGAGATTTCGAATGTGTAATCAACATTCGGATCGCTGAAGGTTTCAGTTTGGGCAAATGCCGAAAAAGTAAAGATCAGACCGACCATTACGGAAAACATCAAGGAGAGTTTTTTTATTTTCATTTTTTTATTCCTTATTAGATCTTTGGTTCGCAAAAATGTTTGACTTATTTTAACTCATTTTCGGGAAATTGCTAAACTTTGGATGTCAAACGCGCTCTGATTCGTTGTCTTCGGTAAATAATTCAAGCCGTTTTTACTAAAGAATCAATTATAAAATTACTTAGTAACAGAAGTTAAATAACAATACCCGTTACAAAGAAAGCGGGCGCAGAGCTGTAGTCCTTCCTGATCTGTCAATGGTTTTAACTTCTTTTTTTCTGCCTCATCTTCAATAGAGCCGTGCAGTAAAACCATTTCCCCTTAGAAACTATGCAATAGCAGAAGCCCGCGCGTCAGCAAGAGCGGATTTGACATTCGTGGTACTCCTCCTCCGCCCTTACTAACGTGCGGGCTTCTGCCTCGAATCTCCAATTATTGCACAATTTCTAAAGGGAAATGGTATAAGTAGTAATATATTGCTCAACCGGTCAGAACCGCCGGTTGTGTTCTGATTTGTGTTGCCGGAAAGTTTTTGTCCCGGAGGGACTTCTCGTTAATAGCCCAACGATTTATCGCGCGGGGATATTTGTCGAATTATTATTCCAGTCCTGAAAGGACGAAAGAAATCAGTCGTCCTTTCAGGACTCTCAATTCATCGGTTGATCCGCTCCCCAACCATCAATGGCTGGGCTATTAAAGCGAATGATTGAATCTTACTTGAGCAATACAAATTACGCCTGAGGCAGCAGGCGGGTAAAACTTTATAACTAATTACTGCACTAATCTAATGAAGATGAGATTTTATCAAACATTTTCAAATACCGCAGTCTGACGCGGGATTAATTTTGATTCTGCGATTTATTTTAAATTTGAAATAAAAATGAAACAAATACTTTTAATTGACGTGTTAAACATCAACTAGTTTTCAAAAAGTCTGCAAAACACTAAATCCGGTCTGAAATATTACTGAAACGTTTAGAGTAATTTTTACAATTGTAAAAATTACTCTAAACGCGCTTTTTTATTTTCTGAATCGGTCAAAATTTATAATGAAAAATTTTTTCAAATTAAAAAGTCTTTGTTTTTTCTCAATCTTGCTCGTTATTTTTTCCGCTTGCGGAAAGATTGAGGAAAACTCCGTGCAAACCGCAAAGAGCGAGTTTCAACCGAAGCAAAATGCTTTACCGGATGAAGAACTTCCGGTTGAAAAAACTCAAGATTTTCCGAATCCGCAAGCCGAAATTTTGTCGAATGAAAATACTTTGACGACATCGCCGATCGGACAGATTGATTTTAAGAATTTTACGTATCCGTTTCCGCGTGGTTGGCAAGATGTTGATAACAGGGAATTTACGCTTGAAGACGGAAAACGTCCGATTTCAAAGGAAAGAATCGGCATTTCGCATATTACGACCAAATACGGCGATGCAACGGGCGACGGCATTGATGAAGCCTTTGTTATTTTGAAAATCGAAACCGGCGGCGGAAGTCTTCCGCAAATCGTTTATGTTTATACTTTGAAGGAAGAAGAACCCGAATTAATCTGGCATTTTCGCACCGGCGACCGCGCAGACGGCGGGTTAAAACGAGTTTTTGCCGAAAAAAGCGAGATTATTGTTGAACTTTTCGGTCAAGACCGTTATATTTTTGGCGAGGTCGAAACAATGAGGATTGACGGCGATATGGAACAGCTCTGTTGTCCGACGCATTTTACGCGCTCGAATTATAAATGGAACGGCTCGAATTTTATTTTGCAGGGAAAACGTGAAACTTTTTCGACCGCCGATAAAGACGCGCCGCCTATCGAAAATATGACTAATAAACCGGAAAAGGAGCAAGGTGGAACAAAGAAATAGCCGTCTGTTTCTATTATTGATTTATTTCGCGCTGGCGATCTATCTTATGCCGATGTTTTCGCAAACACCGGACGAACTCACAAATTGGGCAACCGCCGCTTCTCTGGTTGAAAAAAATTCGTTCGATATTTCCTGGACGAAAGATCTGATCGGCGAAAATCCCGAAACCGTAACAACCGTCGGCGAAAAATCTTATTCAAACAAACCGCCCGGAATCTCTGTTTCAGCCGCGCCGTTTTATGCGATGACGCGCATTTTTATCGGTGAACCGAACGCCGAAAATCTGCGCGTAAGTCTGTTTATAATGCGGTTTTTGGTCAGCACTCTTCCGCTTTTTTTTCTTGCCGTCTGGCTTTTTCAGCAGGACACCGACGCACTTTCGCTTGCGGCGCTTTTATTTGCCACACCGCTTTTGCTTTTCAGTTTTTTGCTTTCTTCCAACGTTTTCACGGCAGTTTTGCTTTATCTGGTTTTTCGCCTGTTGTATGACGCGAGAAATGTTTCCCTGCGAAATAATTTGTGGGCGGGAACTCTGGCGGGGTTTGTTTTGCTCTGCAATTTTTCGGCGGCGATTCCGGTTTTGATTTTCGGTCTCGGTTTGTTTTTCACCGAATCACGCGACCGTTACAGGCGTTTATTTTTCTTCTGTTCGGGAATTTTGCCGTTTATCGCTTTGCTTCTGATTTATAATTATTCAATTTTCGGTTCGCTTTTCGGGATTTTATTTAACGCCGAGATCGGTTTTCCGTCTTTTTCGAATCTTTACCGAATTCTGTTTTCCCCGCTTGAAGGTTTATTTTTTTACGCGCCGATTCTTCTTTTTTCCATTCTTGCCTTTTTTACTTCCTACGAACAGGGAACGCTTCGCAAAAGAGTGAAAATTTTGACGATTTTGTTTTCGATCTTGATTTTGGCTTGCTTTTCCGCGACAAATTCCGCTTGGACGTTCGGCGCAAAATCGCTGATTTTTATTTTGCCGTTGATGCTCGATTCGTTTTTTGACGGAGAAATCGAAGATTTTCCGAGCCTCTGGCGCGGATTTTTGTTTGCCGTTTCATTTTTGTTCTGCACGATTCCCTTGCTGACATTTTCTTTTGCACCGACCGGATCAGGATTTCCGCATAATAACTTCTGGCGGCATTTGCTTTTTAATCAAGAAATTTTCACGCCGACTTTGTTAGGTTTTTTCTATGTGCCGAATAATTTTTGGACAATTTTGCCCGCAATTCTGCTGCTTCTATTGGCGATTTATCTTGTCTGGCGAAATGCGAAAAACCCTTTGAAATTTTTGATCGGGATATCAGCGGCGTTTCTCGCGGTCGGAATTTATCTATTCGTTCCGGGACTCGATAATTCCGAAACTCAAGAAATACGGCAGCAAATCATCAATCAAAACCCCTGAAAATGCGGAAAAAATTTAAGATTTACCAAAATTATTACTCTGTAAAATAAATTTTAAGGTGTTTGAAAAAAGTTTGGAGTCCCTTTTTCTCGCGGTGTCCGCGCTTCGAAGCGCGGCGGAAAAAGCCGCCTTAAGGCTAATGGCATTAAGATAACGATGTGTAACAAGTAAAGAAAAGAATTTGCCCGCGAAAAAACGCGAAAAAACGCGAATTTGATTTTTCCTTAACCGCATCATCAGCGAAAATCAGCGGCTAAATTTCCTTAACTTAATTAGCCTAAGCTCGACTTTATCCAAATTAAGCGGCAAAGCAGAGCGTGTCTGTCAGAGTATAAAAAAATGTGCGTGGTATTTTTATCATCGCCCACTCATTTTCCGCTGTTTGAAAACTCCGCGTCTCCCATATTTGTTGCCTTACACAGCCGATGGCAGCGGAAAATGTGGCGACCTCGTTTTCATACCAGACAGCAAAAAACCGTGTTGGAATCGAAGACCTGAAAACGCATTTTCGAGGCGTAAAATACGCAGTAGAAGCAATAAAAACACTTCAAGAAAAAGCAGAAACAATTTTAATGAACGAAACAATTGAGGAAGTAAAACAAAGACTGAGCAAATTCGGGTGTATTCACAAATCAAAGGTTGCCCATTTTACCCCTTAATTGGCGAAGGTATTGCATAAAGAAACTTAAATAACAGAGTATTTAATGCGAATTTCGCGGGGTTCGCAGTTTTTTTGAAAGCGCATCAAAGCGCGGGTCGCTGTGAAGCGCATCTAAGCGCGGATCGACTTCGAGAAAATTAAAGCTGTGATTATTGGCGGCTTCGGCTTTTTCGAGCCAATCGAGAGATTTTTGCTTGTCGCCGAACGCAACGAAAGCCAGAGCGATTTCATACGCATACGCTTCCGGGTTATTTTTGACCGAATTATCCGAAATCGCCTGACTGAATTTTTCAAGTGCTTCAACTCTTTTTTCGCCCATTGCTTCGACCTGCGCCTGCACGACATACCAGCCCGGAAGATTATCGCCGCCGCTTGCGCTGCGTTCGCGAAGAAACGAATTCATCGCTGCTTCATAATTTCCCATTGCCTGATAAATCCAGCGTTTGACCTTGTGCGCGGGAACAAATCCCGAATCGATTTTCAGGGCTTTATCGGCTTCCGCTAAGGCTTCCCGGTATTGGTTATTGTAGAAATAAGTCATCGCCGTCGCCGCTTTGATCGAAGGCGAAAGCGGATCGAGCATCTGCGCCGTGTTGCCTTCGGAAATCGATTCGGGCGGATTATTCATCGCCGCCGAAGCAAGCGCAAACCAGTGATGCGCGGTCGCATACGATGGATTTATCTGAATTGCGCGGCGAAATTCGAGTTCCGCTCCGGCGCGGTCGCGTTCGTTGTAAAATTTTACATACGCGAGCGACGCGTGCGCCTGCGCTAAACCCTCATCAATCTTTAATGCTTTGAGCGCATTTTCCTTTGATTTCGTGTAGGCTTCGGGCGGCGGCGGAACTTCGTAGAGATGAAGCAAGGCGTAAGCATCCGCCAGACCGGCATACGCCAGCGCAAAATCGGGATCAACCTCGGCGGCTTGCGAAAATGTGTTGATCGCCTTTCGCAGATTTTCCGGCGAACGATTCGTCATTTGATAACGACCAAGCAGAAAAAGTTCGTAAGCGATGCCTTTATTTGTATAAATTTTGCCGACCTGCTGAAGTTCGGCGGGCGAAGGCGTGATCTGCAAAGTTGTCCAGATTTTTTCGGCGATTTTGGTCTGCGTATCAATCAAATTTCCGCTTTCCGAAGCAAAAGTTTCCGACCAGACGATCTGCCCGTCAGAAGCATTGATGAGTTCTGCCGAAATGTTGTTCAGCGAATTTACTTTTCCGCGCAAAATATAACCGACACCGAGTTCGCGCCCGATTTCCGAAATATCTTTTTCGGCAAGCCCCCGCCCCGAACTTGCCGAAATTATCGTCAGTTTTTTGATATTTCCGAGTCTGTTCGACAAAGATTCCGCCATTCCGATTCCGACGTTTTGTTCGATTTCGGGATTTTCGAGATTAAACGGCAAAACGACCATCGTCAAAGATTTCGCACTCGTCGTCTGAAGATTTTCATGTCCGAAGCTCCATTTGAACGTGAGAATATTCGTCAAATACAAAATGAAAATAATGGAAAATAAGACGGCAACAGAGACGAAGATTTTCCGGTAATTTTTCTTGCGCTTAATGGTTTCCGATGAAGTTGTTCCGTTCGCGGAAAATTCACCGTTTAATTCGTTTTCGTCCATCAAAAGAGTTTGACGGTTTTGAAAACTCGAATCTTTTTGTAAATCGTCTTTCGTTTGTCTGCCGTTGTCGTTGATTTCCTTTTTATCAAACACCGCGATTAAAGCATTTTTTTCGTTATAAAATGAATTGCTGAAATTGATTTTCGCCTCGATTCTTTCAAGCATTCGGGCAAAGCGTTCGTCTTTGCGCAAAAGATCGAAAGCCGGTTCGACATTCATCCAGTTGAGCCACGCTTCTCTGGCTTCAAATGCTTCGTCGAGCGCGGCAAAAGCGTTTTCCTTTTGTCCTAAATAACAATAAACGAGTGCCATCTGATACGGCGAAACGTAGCGGTCTTTGGCTAAATTCTTTAATTTTTCCAACAGTTTTTCGGCTTCGGCAATTTGCCCGGCGGCGGCATGGGCTTCGGCTTGTCCGAGCATTGCAAAAACGCTGTTTTCAAAAAGTTCGTTCGCTTTTTCGCTCATCTTTAATGCTTCGTCAAAACGTCCGACAAAACGAAAAACCTTGCTGATCGCATAAAAACCCAAGCCCGTTTGCGGAAAATTTTCGATCATCTGCTCGTAATGCTTGATGCTTTCATCAAAACGCCGCGCAAAATACAAACCCCAACCGAGATTATGTTGATTAAAAGCGGAAAACGGATCGAGTTCGATGCTTCGTTTCGCAAACCGGATTCCTTCATCGAAACGCCCTTCGGTAAAACGCAGAATCGCCATCCATGTATAATTCGTCGTGTAATTCGGATTCAGTTCGAGCGAACGCAGAAAATGATATTCGGCTTTTGCCCAATCGTAATTTCCGGCGTGCACCGAAAATCCCAAACTCGTATGCGCTTCGGCAAGCTGATTATCTAATTCGACGGCTTTCGTCGCAGCTTCAATCGCTGCCTGAAAACATTCACGCGGCGGCAAAACGCCGAAAATGCCGAGCCAGTTGTAATAATCGGCAATGCCCGAATAAGCGTGCGCGTAATTTGGATCTTCGGCAATCGCTTTATGAAAACTGACGATCGCTTTGGCAAATCCGTCTTCGGTAAATGCGCTGAAATGAAAACGCCCGCGCAGATAATGCTCGTAAGCCTCGCCGCTCGTCGTGCCGCGTTTTTGGAATTGTTCGAGTTCGGTTTCCGACAAATGCGGCAGAAGAGCTTCGGTAACTTTGGTCGAAATCGTATCTTCGAGAGAGAAAATATCGCCGACCGTTTCATCGATCGAAGTCGCCCAGACGGTCGCATTTTTGGCGACATTCAGAAGCTGAACCGTAACGCGCAGGCGATTATTCGCCTTTTTGATATGCCCGTCGAGAATAAATTCCACGCCGAGTTCACCTCCGACGCGGATCGGATCGCTCAATTCGTTTTCAAAACGCATTACCGAACTGGTCGGACGCACGACGAACCGCCGGATTTTGCTGAGACGCGTCGTGATCGCATCCGCCAGACCGAGACCGAGAAATTTTTCGCCCGTGTCTTCTTCACGGGTTAAATTTAATTGTTTAAACGGCAAGACAGCCAGAGATTTACTGCCCGTTACGGAAAAATTCTTTTTCGCGTCGTTGTTGATATTCGTCGCTTTCGGAATATAATTTTGCGCCGTAACCTTTTCGCCGCGCAGATGACGGGCAATATCTTCGGAAAATTCTTCGATGTTTTCATATCGCGCCGACGGTTCTTTGGCAAGAGCTTTGAGGATAATATTGTCCAGATTTTTTGAAAGTTCGTTTTTTAACTGATTTGCGTCCGCCGAGCGAGCTTCGGCAAAATCTTTTGATTCATTTTTTGCCGAAGCGTAAAGCGAGAGCAGATTTTCCTTTTTTGAAATGACTTTGCTCGGAATTTCCGGCGCGACTTCGCAGACGATACGCGAGACTTCGTGAAGCGACAGGCGCGAAAAATTAAACGGGCGATGTCCGGTGAGAAGTTCGTAAAGCAAAACGCCAAGGCTGTAAATATCGCTCGCGTGCGTAACTTCTTCGCCGCGAATCTGTTCGGGGCTGGCGTAATCGGGCGTTAAAAGCCGCATCATCGAAGCCGTCGGGCTGACCGATTCGTGAATCAGTTCGGGATCGAGAATTTTGGCAATGCCGAAATCCAACAATTTCGGCACGCCGTATTTGGTTACAAGAATATTATTCGGTTTGATGTCGCGGTGAATAATCTGATTTTTATGCGCGAAGGCGACCGCCGAACAAATCTGCCGGAAAATCCGCAGACGTTCGGATAAATTCATCTTTTGCGAATCGCAGTAGCGATAGAGCGTTTCGCCTTCGATAAATTCCATCACCAGATAAGGCAAACCCTCGTCGGTCGTTCCACCGTCGAAAAGCCGCGCAATATTCGGATGTTCGAGATTTGCCAGAATTTGACGCTCGTGGCGGAAACGCTTGATGATAAATTCCGAATCCATCCCGCGTTTGATCAATTTAATGGCAACGAATTGCGAGAATTCACCGTCGGCGCGTTCCGCCAGATAAACCGCGCCCATACCGCCGCGCCCCAATTCGCGCGAAAGCCGAAATGCGCCGACGCGCCTGCCGAGCAGATTTTCCGTTTTCGGCGAATCTTCAAAACTCGTGTCATTTTTATATTCATTGAGAATTGAAAATGAAGAACCTGCCAGAATCGGCGATTCGATAAAATCTTCGGCTTCTTCATCGGCAATCAGCATCGCTTCGACTTCATCGCGCAATTCTCGGTCGTTTCGGCAGGAATCAGCCAGATATTGTGAGCGCTCGTCGGCAGGCAAATCCAAAGCCCGTTCAAAAATTTCCACTACTTTTTGCCAGCGTTCATTGGGCATATTTGAAAATTTATTTCGATGAAAAATCGTTGAAAAAGTTGTTTGCGAAAAAAAGATTTAAGTTCGAGCGGATAATTCTTTATAAAGCCACGCTTTAGCGACGCGCCAGCTGCGGTTGACGGTCGCTTTTCCGACACCTAAAACTTCCGCCGTTTCTTCGATTGATAATCCGCCGAAATAACGAAGTTCAACTATCCGACTTCTCTGCGGATCGAGTTCTTCCAATTTTTTCAAGGCTTCGTCAAGCA
>CAYUGW010000007.1:0-24708 GCA_964444245.1 uncultured Blastocatellaceae bacterium
TTCTTCATTCTTTCAGCCAGCGGACCGATCAGCGATGCGAGATCGTGATAAAAAATTGCGGAGAAATTCGTGTTGCCGTCAACAGGCAGCGCGCTCATAAATCTCGATGAACGAACCAGCGTGTTCCCTGCGTCGCGATTCGCAACGGAATGTTCGAGAAGTGCGCGGCTCGGTGCGGCGACCAGGTAACTGTTCGCAAAAGTGTAATAAACTTCAACTCCGGTTTCGGCGGATTTTATCGAATAAAAGGTGCGTCCGCCTGATGCCTCGTTTGCCAAAATCAGTTTGCCTTTACCGTGCAATACGGAAAACTGATTGAGTTTTTCGACGGCGCGTTCAAATGTTGCCTGCAATTTCGTCTGGTCATAAACTTCCACGACGACTTTCCAGGAAGGTGTCGGAAGAAGCGGACCGTCAATGGCGAAGGCGAACTCACCGCCGAGCGGCGCGGCAAAATCGTTGCGCAGATCTATTCCCTGCGATTTTTCGATTTCCTGCATCTGAAGGCGCAGATCAGGTTTGACAGTTTCTAAAAATCCGAGCAGATCGTCAACCAGAAGTTCCGGCTTTTTGACGACGAACGCGGTCGCGACGTTCGCATTCGGCGAGATGAAATCCAACGCGCCCATCGAACCCGGCGCGGCAAGCCAGGTTGCGATGCCGCGATTCGATTCGCTGAACGTCAGCGCGGCGCGGCTCAGAGTTTTGCCGCCCGTTTCCTTCTGTTCGACGACAAAGTGGCGCAAGTTCATCACGCCGAGTTGTTTAAAGCCTTCGAGTTGAAGAGCCTTTTCAGGCTTGTTATCACGACTGACTGCTTGCGCGATGATCTTTTCGAGGTCGGCGGCAACCACGATCCCTGCGCCGTCTCTGTAAACATCGTTGATTCGTTGATAAAACGCTGAACCCGCAAAGCGATTCGTCTCCGGCGCGTTCAATCTTGTCGCCAGAGTGCGCAGCTGTTCGATCTGCGGTGATGCCGCCAGAATGTCGTTGTGAATCCAGACGAACAGTTCGGAATTTGTTCCAATGGTTTTCGCCGCTACATTGTTAGTTTTCGCAGTCGTTGGTGATGGCGGATTATTCGTTACGGTCGTCGTCAACGGATCGTCAATGATGCGCAGTTTCAGCTTGCCTTCGGTTTCTTTAGCGAAATTTGCGATTTGCCCGTCGAGATACGTGCGGAAGCTCGCCCCGTTCTTTACTTCGCCCAAAACGAGTATGCCGTTCGGCTCGCCTTTCGCGTTCATCTCCGCGCTGATTACGATTTCTTCTCCGAGTTGTGAACCGAACTCGCGCACACGCGCCAATGTCTGTTCGTTTTTGCCCAAATCGTCAACCTTTTTGCCTTTCCACCATTCGGCAAGTGCCGGATTCTGGCTGATGCGCTCCTGCATAATGCGCTGTGATTCGGCAAGCGACTCGGTTATATTCGGCAGTGCCGCGTAGAAAACAGTGTTTTCCGACACGAGATCAATAAATTTGGAAGAGTAGCGCACGCCTGGACGCACTACGCGTTGATCAACGTCGCGCCGCAGTTTTGCCAGTTCCGAAACCAGATTCGCATAGCGAGCCGCATTGCGGCTCCACGCAACCGTTTGCCCGACGGGAGTTCTGTCCAAAGTGCGGTTTGTCGTTGTCTGATCGCCGGGAAGGAGAGTTTCATCTTTGCCGGAATGTTGAACATGAACTTCGCCTTCAACGACCGAAACGCGCGAACCCTTCGTGCCGCTTTCGACTGCGAAGATCGTGCCTTTGACGGAGACGAGCGAGTCGTGCGTCTGTACAAACAGGCGACCGTTATGCTGTTTTGCGGCTTCAACGATCACATCGCCGCGCGTCAGCCGGACGGTTATGCCGCGTCTGTTTTCGCTGACCGAAAACTCGGAGCGTTCACGCATCTCGACCGTCGAACCGTCCGCGAGCCGCAGCACCGCCGCCGAATCCTTCGCCGTGCGCACGCGTTCGCCTTTTTGAAGCTGCTCGCCCGCTGCCAGCCGGCGGCTGCTCTCCGGCGCGTCGGAAATCACAAAGACCGCACCATCAGCATTTTCGAGAGTCGCCGCAAGTGTGCGCCCGGACCAGTCGAAACGCTCCGTGACGAACAAACCGACGAGACCTAAACAGATAAGCAGCGCGGCGGCGGCGCTCCAGCGCACCGCGTTGGTTTTGCTCAAACCGTTCATAAATGCGCGGGGTTGTTTAAGCATTGCCCGCCGCGCGGGTTGACGAACGGCAACGGTCGCCGGAGGAGTTATCCGGTTCGCACGTTCGGCTTTAATCGCCCGGCGACACGGAATGCATTCGTTTTTATGGTCTTCGAGGAGCAGCGTGCGAGCCGTTGAAAGTTTTCCGTCAAGGTATGCCGGAATAAGCGATTGAAAATCCGCACATCCATCAATATGTTCGGCAGTACTGCTATTGTTCATTGTATTTAAATCTCCTGAATGTGAATTGGCGGACAAAGAATTCTCCGCCGCGTGGGACACGCCCGGCGTGGCGAAATCTTCGTCCGCAATTTGTGCGCTGACCTGCGCCCAGACGCGCGACGCGGATTGATCTATGATTGATTCATCGATCTGTTCGTCGCGGATGCCGCTCGTTACTTCGTCAATGATTGCGTCTAACTTTTGTTTATTTTTCTTCATGATGTTTCTCCAAATAATTGCCGATCTCTTTGCGAAGACGTGTTCTGGCGCGGTGGAGCGTGACTGCAATGACCATTTGCGACGTGCCTAAAATTTGGGCAATACGGTTATTGTCGTAGCCTTCGAAATAACGCAGCGCGAAGGCGGTCGCGGCACGACCTTCGAGTTTTGCGACGGCGTGGCGGATCAGTTCGCGCAGTTCAACGTCTGCCAGATCATCTTCGGGACTCTGCGGCGATAGCTTCGAGTTTTGATTAAAATCTATGACATCCAGAGCGACGAAATTAGCGCGCGAGCGTCTCCTCAGCAAATCAAGCGAAGCGTTAACCGCTGCCCGATGCAGATAGCCCTCCGGGTTCGGCGACAGGTCGCGCCGCGCCCAGTTCGGAGTGAGACGCAGAAAGATTGACTGCAGCACGTCCTCCGCATCGCTCTGGCTTCCCGTTATCCGGTAGGCGACCCGAAATATCGTTTTATGATGATTGCGAAACAGAACTCCGAGTTCTTCAAGGTCTGCGTTTCCCGCGAATGCTTGTTGGGGCGTCGCGCTTTTTGCGGAGTCTTGTAAATCGCTGGTAAAAAGCATATTGGCTGCGGCGTTGCTCACGTTTTTCTCCTATGAATCGTCATCTACCTATATAAACGAGCGCGGCGGCGGATTATTAACAACCGGGAGAAATAAATTTTCACATTTTGATTAAAGAATTATATCGTCAGTCAAGGTTTAATTCTACAGTCGAGTCCTTTAGATTTTAAGAAACAAATCTTACTCCGGGCATAAAGGCTCGTTTTTATGGTAGTGGCTCAAATTTTATGCTGACGAAAAATGTGATGATAAACATATAATTTTAGTTACTGTAAATAATTCGTGAGTGTTATCTTTCATTTGCCGTGCGGCTTTAGCTGACGGGGTGATAAATGAAAATTATTCAAGGCTTTAGCCAAATTCAGAAAAAATAGAAACCTTTTCGCTAAGCTTTAGCCTAAGCAAAAAGGATGATAGATATTTATTTAATAATTTTAACTAAACCCTGTCATTTCTTTAGATTACAGTCCGTCAGGTAAATGACGAAGGTTTGGATTAAGTCCGCGATGTGCTGACGAATCTGAATTTAGGCACTATTCAGCGAAAAAAAGTATGATTATTGTTCCCTAACCATCTCCGGTCATTTAACAAATATCTACACTGAATTTTGTGTCGCAAGTTTGGTATTGCCTCAGCATCAAAGATTTTACTATCAGAGTTTCCCTCGAAAGCGTAACATTTCGCACAAATAGTTCCCGCTAGTCCTGTCAATGCGGAAATAGTTTGCGCCGTCCAAAGTAAAATCTAAAATCAGTTCTAATAAACAGGCTGAAATGAACTCGCCCCGAAGCGCGCCATTTCTTCGTAGTTTTTCCAACGCAAATCAACGATTTCCTGCGCCAGTCGGATCAGTTTTTCGGCTTCTTTCGGATTGGTTTGAGTCAACACTTTATACCGCAATTCGTTATAGGCGTAATCTTTTAACGAAATTGTCGGCTTGGGTGAATCCAGAACAAACGGATTTTGATTGTTTTTTCTCAAGACCGGATTGTATCGGATGAGTGGAAAATATCCGCTGGCGACCGCGAGGTTTTGCTGATTCAAACCTTTTTCCATATCAATGCCGTGGGCGATACAATGGCTGTAAGCCAAAATCAGCGAAGGTCCGTCGTAGGCTTCGGCTTCGCGCAATGCAAGCAAGGTTTGCTGCGGATTGGCACCCATCGCAACCTGCGCCACATAGACATTGCCGTATGAAATCACCTGCATCGCCAAATCCTTCTTACCGACCCGTTTTCCGGCGGAGGCGAATTTGGCGGAAGCGGCGGTCGGCGTAGCTTTGGACATCTGCCCGCCGGTATTTGAATAAACTTCCGTATCGAGAACCAGCACATTGACATTGCGCCCGCTTGCCAGCGCGTGATCGAGTCCGCCCGCGCCGATGTCATACGCCCAACCGTCGCCGCCGATCAACCAAATACTGCGGTAAACAAGTTGGTCGGCGAGTGAGAACAGATGTTTGGCTGCCGGATTTTCAAAATTCTCCAATTTTTTCTTTAATTCTTTGACGCGCTGACGCTGCCGGGCAATGTCGCTTTCCAGAATTTGCGGCGCGTTTATTAAATCGTCAACAAACTGCTCGCCTAATTCCGGTTTAAGTTCTGTAAGTAATTGATGCGCCATAGTGAGCTGTTTATCAGCCGTCAAACGCATTCCCAAACCGAATTCGGCATTATCTTCAAAAAGAGAGTTCGACCAGGCGGGACCTTGCCCATTTGAATTTGAAGTCCACGGCGTGGTCGGCAAATTTCCGCCGTAAATTGACGAACAGCCCGTCGCATTGGCAACCAGCAAGCGGTCACCGAAAAGTTGTGTGAGAACTTTGATATAAGGCGTTTCTCCGCAACCGGCGCAGGCGCCAGAAAATTCAAAAAGCGGTTCGAGGAACTGTACGCCGTGAACGGTCGAATAATTAACCGTCGGTTTTTCATTTTCGGGAAGCTCTTCAAAAAATCTGATATTTTCGCGAGCCGTTTCCAGATTTTCCGGTTTTTCCGCCAAGTTTATCGCTCGCTGACCGCTTGGCGTCTCGGCGCCGACCGGACAAACCTCGTAACACAGATTGCAACCCGTACAATCTTCGAGATAGACAGAGAGCGAATATTTTGTTTCGGGAAATCCGCGCGCGTTGATCGGCGCCGATGTGAAGCCTTCAGGCGCAACTCCAAGATAATCCTGATGATAAAATTTTGCGCGGATCACGCTGTGCGGGCAGACGAAACTGCAATTTCCGCATTGAATACAAGCCTCCGGTTCCCAAACAGCAATCCGATTTGAAACATTTCTCTTTTCCCATTTCGACGTTCCGTTCGGATAAGTTCCGTCAACCGGTAAGGCACTGACCGGAATTTTATCGCCGTATCCGGCAATCATTATTTCGGTCACGTTGCGGAAGAAATCCGGCGCCCCGTCGGAGATTTTTGCTTTGTTGTTTTGTTTGGCGGTAACTTTCGCGGGAATTTTAACCTGAAACAGATTTTCCAGCGTTTGGTCAACGGCTTCAAAGTTTTTCTCGATGACGGCGCGACCTTTTTTGAAATATGTTTTTTCAATCGCTTTTTTTATCTGAACAATCGCTTCGGCGGGCGGCAGAACGCCTGAAAGTTCAAAGAAACAGGTCTGCATGATCGTATTGATCCTGCCCGCCATACCTGTATTTTTGGCAACTTCGTCCGCATCTATGACAAAAAGTTTGAGGTTTTTATCCAAAATTGTCTGCTGAACATTTAACGGAAGTTGTTCCCACACTTCTTCGTGAGAAAACGGACTGTTGAGAAGAAAGGTCGCGTCGCGTTTCGCCCACGCCAGCATTTCTTCTCTTTCAACGAAATTAAATTGGTGGCACGCCACAAAATCAGCCGCCGTAATCAGATACGGAGCTTTGATCGGTTTTTTACCGAAACGCAGGTGCGAAACGGTTTTCGCGCCCGATTTTTTTGAATCGTAAACAAAGTAACCCTGCGCCGAAAGGTTTGTATTTTCACCGATGATCTTGATGCTGTTTTTGTTCGCGCCGACCGTTCCGTCCGCACCCAAACCGAAAAATAACGCCTGCGTCCAATCCGATTCATCAAGTTTAAAACCGTCATCAAACGGAATGCTCGTAAAGCTGACATCATCAATAATGCCGACCGTAAAATGATTTTTCGGCGTGGCGGATTTCAAATTATCGAAAACCGCCTTGACCATTGCGGGCGTAAATTCTTTGGACGATAAACCGTAGCGACCGCCGATCATTCGCGGCATCGAAGCGATTTGATTTTTCGAAAACGCTTCCATCAGCGTCACCGACACATCCTGATAAAGCGGTTCGCCGGACGCGCCCGGTTCTTTTGTGCGATCCAGGACGGCGATGTTTTTGACATTCACAGGAAAAGCGGCGATAAAATCATCGGCTGGAAACGGACGATACAGAGTAATTTGAATAACGCCCGTTTTCTCTCCCGTTTTCGCCAGGAATTCAGCGGTCTCGGCGGCAGTTTCAACACCCGAACCCATCATCACAATGATATTTTCGGCATCGGTCGCGCCGTAATATTTAACCGGTGCGTATTCCCTTCCCGTCAGGTCGGAAAACTTCCGCATTTCTTCCCTTAAAATTGACGGAACTTCCGTATAAAAATTATTGACGGTTTCACGACCTTGAAAATAAACATCGGGATTCTGCGCCGTCCCTCGAATAAAAGGTCTCTCGGGATTTAAGGCTCTTTTCCGATGTGCGAAAACAAGATCATCGTCGATCATCGCGCGTATTTGCTGATCGGAAAGCAAACTGATCTTATTGACTTCATGCGAAGTTCGAAAACCGTCAAAGAAATGGATAAAAGGAATTCGGCAGCGAAGCGTTGCGGCTTGAGAAATCAAAGCCATATCGTGCGCTTCCTGCACGCTCGATGAAGCCAGAATGGCAAAGCCGGTCGTGCGTGCCGCCATCACGTCCTGATGATCTCCGAAAATGGAAAGCCCCTGCGCTGCCAGACTGCGGGCGGCAACATGAAAAACAGCCGCCGTCAATTCACCCGCGATCTTATACATATTCGGCAGCATCAGCATCAAGCCTTGCGATGCCGTAAAAGTCGTCGTCAAACTTCCGGTCTGAAGCGCCCCGTGAACCGTCCCGGCGGCGCCGCCTTCGCTCTGCATCTCGATCACTTCGGGAATGTTTCCCCAGATGTTTTTGATGTCATTTGCCGACCATTCATCCGCGAGTTCTGCCATTGTGGATGAAGGCGTAATCGGGTAGATCGCGCAAACTTCATTGACGCGATAGGCAACATAAACTGCCGCCTCGTTACCGTCGAGCGTTACTACATTTTGATTTTCGTTTTTCATTTTTTCCCCTTTTGCCTTTTTACTTTTTACTTATTTTTCCGGTTCAGGTATCAGATCAATGGCGTGGCAGGGACATTGTTCGTAACAAACCCCGCAGCCGGTGCATAGGTCGTAATTGAATTTATACCGTTTTCCCGCTCCGAGTTTGATCACAGCACCGTCGGGACAGGCGCCAAAACAGCCGTCGCATTCAAAACAGTTGCCGCAGGACAGACATCGCTGGGCTTCGTAGTGCGCTTCGTCCGCTGAATAACCGGTAACGATCTCGTCAAAACCGGCGGCGGCGAGTTCGGGCTGCAGATGGCTCTGCGGTTTTGGGGGCGCGATTGTTCGATACCAGACGTGCAGTTGTTCGAATCCGACAATCGGATTATTCGGGGATTTTTGATAGGTCGTTCTGCTCAGCCAGGCATCAATATTGCGGGCGGCTTTTTTGCCGTGTCCGGTCGCGATGGTTACGGTGCGCTCGCTCGGAACCATATCGCCGCCGGCGAAAATTCCCGCGTGTCCGGTCATCATCGCATTATCGACGACCACCGTGCCGTCCGTTTTGAATTCGATTCCCGCAATTCCCTTCAAAAAATCCGTTTCCGTATCCTGACCGAGCGCTAAGATAAGCGAATCAGCTTCGAGCGTTTCAAATTCGCCCGTCGGAACGGGTTTGCCGTCCACAATGTCCATCCGTTCGACCGTCACGGAAGTGGAATCGAGGTTTTTAATCGTCCGTAACCAGTGAATTTTGACACCTTCGCTCAAAGCTTCATCGGCTTCAAAATCGTGCGCGGGCATATTTTCGCGGTCGCGCCGGTAGATAATCAAGGCTTCTTCCGCGCCCAGACGCTTTGCCGTCCGAGCCGCATCCATCGCCGTGTTTCCGCCGCCGTAAATAACCACGCGCCGTCCGATCTTGGGTTGGAGTCCGAATTCGACATCCTTTAAAAAGCTGACCGCATCGAGTATCTTGCCGGCTTCGCGGGCGGGAATCGCCGTCTTTTTGCCGATATGCGCACCGATGGCGATAAAGACTGCGTCGAAATTGCCGTTTGCTTTTTCCGCTAAAACGTCGGCTACCTTATAATTCAAACGAAATTGGACGCCCATCTCTTCGATGCGTTTGATCTCAGCACGCAAAACTTTGCGCGGGAGACGATAGGCTGGAATTCCGAAATTCATCATGCCGCCCGCGACCGGTCCCGCTTCAAAAATGCGGACCTTATGCCCCAAACGCGCCAGATGATACGCGGCGGCTAAACCGCTCGGACCGGCGCCGATAATCAATACGCGCCTGCCGCTTTGAGTTTCAGGTTTCGGAAATTGCCAATCTTCGGCAATTGCCAGATCGCCCAAAAAACGCTCGATGGCATGAATGCTGACGGAACTATCGAGTTCACCGCGATTGCAAGCCGTTTCGCACGGGTGATAACAAACTCGTCCATGAATCGCCGGCATCGGATTTTCTTCGGTCAGTTTTTGCCATGCCTCGAAGTAATGTTCCGATTGCGCCAGATCGAGCCAGGCTTGAATATTTTCACCCGCCGGGCAGGCATTATTGCAAGGCGGAAAAAAATCAACGTAAATCGGTCGCTTGCTACGAGTCGAACCTGTCCCGAAGCCATGTTCCTGCAGATCCGTTTCAGTCGTCAGGTCTGTTTTTACCATATTAATCAACCTCCGTCTGTCTGTTATATGGCAAGCTTTATGCCGCAAACGAAAACGGTTGATTTATTTGACTTTGGCAAAGTGATTCCGGTTTTGGCGAAGAATGAAAGAAGTAAATCGCTAAATTATTCGCAGACAGATGTGTGTTTTTCCGCGATTAAGATCAGATAACTCAAATTTTTCAGAGTTTAAAAAAAGGCGGAAACCCGCGCGTCGGCAAGGGTGCAAATGGTAGTGATTCTGCACCCTTTCTGCCGCGCGAGTTTCCGACACTGATTTACCGACGCGCTGGTTTCCGTCAATAATTTAACCAATTGCCGAGTGTGCGGATGCAAGTCTCGCAATCGGGACGCGGAAAGGCGAACAACTGACATAATCCAGTCCGATTGAATTGAAAAATTCGATCGATCGCGGGTCGCCGCCGTGTTCGCCGCAAACGCCGATCTTTAGTTTGGGATTGACTTCGCGTCCGCGTTCGACGGCAATTTTAATCAATTCTCCGACACCTTCCACATCGAGAGTTTGAAACGGGTCGTCCGCATATATTTTCCGTTCGATGTAAACCGGCAGAAATCTGGCGGAATCGTCGCGGCTCAAGCCAAGCGTTGTTTGCGTCAGATCGTTGGTGCCGAATGAAAAAAAGTCGGCTTCCGAAGCGATTTTGCCAGCCAGCAGTGCGGCTCGCGGCAATTCGATCATCGTGCCGACCAGATAATCTAACCTAACGCCCTGCTCTTTCATAACCAGTCCGGCGACTTCCCGAACCAAAGCGGCTTGATTGGAAAACTCTTCGAGGTTGGAAACCAATGGAATCATCACTTCAGGTTGAACTTCGAGTCCTTCGCCTAAGACCTCGCAAGCCGCCTCAAAAATGGCGCGAGCCTGCATTCGCGTAACTTCCGGGTAAATGATTCCGAGCCGACAACCGCGCAAACCCAGCATCGGGTTAGCTTCCGAAAGAATTTCGACGCGGCGCAGGAGTTTTCGTTTATCGGCGATCTCATCGAGCAGAAAATTCATCTCGCGTGGTCCGGCGCGGCGCGCTTTGAATTTCAACTCGGTCAATTCTTCCATTAATTCAGTTTTGCCGGGCAGAAATTCGTGGAGCGGCGGATCAAGCAGGCGGATTGTGACCGGTAAACCGTTCATCGCGCGGAATATCTCGACAAAATCCCGCTGTTGAAAAGGCAGCAATTTGGCGAGGGCTTTTTCGCGCTCGCCCAAACCGCCCGCGAGAATCATTTCGCGCATCACGGAAAGCCGGTCTTCGCCGAAAAACATATGTTCCGTGCGGCACAAACCGATGCCTTGCGCACCGTAATTTTTTGCCACCAGGGAATCGTGTCCGGTGTCGGCATTGGCGCGGACTTTCAAACGCCGTTCTTCGTCCGCCCAACTCATCAAAAGCTCGAAATCTTCGTCCAATTTCGGCTGAATCGTCGGAATTTTGCCGCGAAAAACGTGTCCCGTTGTGCCGTCAAGCGTGATCCATTCGCCTTTCGTAATCGTAATTTCACCGACTGTAAATTCGCTGTGAGCGTAGTTGACATTCACTTCCGAGGCACCCGCGACACACGGTTTGCCCATTCCGCGGGCAACGACCGCCGCGTGGCTCGTCATTCCGCCGCGCTGCGTTAGGATCGCTTCCGCCGCGACCATTCCGTGAAAATCGTCGGGGCTCGTTTCACTCCGCACAAGAATGACTTTAGCACCTTCCCGCGCCATTTCTTCGGCTTCGTCGGGCTGAAAAACGACGATTCCCTGCGCCGCACCGGGACTGGCGGGCAAGCCTGTGGCTAAAACTTCCGATTTGTTATCAGAGTCAATCGTCGGGTGCAGAAGCTGGTCGAGCTGTTCGGGCGAAACCCTTTGCAGTGCGGTTTTGCGGTCAATCAAATCTTCTTTGACCATCGCGACCGCAATTTTGACAGCCGCCCCGCCGGTACGTTTTCCGCCGCGGGTTTGCAGTATATAAAGCCGTCCGCGCTCGATCGTAAATTCAATGTCCTGCATTTCGTGGTAATGCTCTTCGAGGCGTGTAGTTAATTCCAAAAGTTCGGCATAAATGGCGGGCATTTGCTCGGCGAGAACCGAGATCGGATTCGGCGTGCGAATACCGGCGACGACATCTTCGCCCTGCGCGTTCAAAAGATATTCGCCGTAGAGCGATTTTTCGCCCGTCGAAGGATTGCGGGTAAAACAAACGCCCGTTCCGCTCTCGTCTCCGAGATTGCCGAAAACCATTGCCTGAACGTTGACGGCAGTTCCAAGATCTTCGGGAATCCGGTTGACGCGGCGATAATCAACCGCCCGTTTTCCCATCCACGAATCAAAGACGGCGGCAATCGCCATTTTTAATTGAATTTCGACGTTTTCCGGAAAGTTTTGGCGGTCTTCGGCAAAGACCAGACGTTTGAAAGCCGCGACGATTTCCTTGAGTTCGGAGGTTGTTAAATCCGAATCCTGTCGCTGTCCGTTTTTGTAACGGTCTAAAACGCGCTCGAATTTTTCGTGCGGCACGCGGAGCACAATCTGGCTGAAAAGCGAAATAAACCGGCGATAAGCGTCCCACGCAAAACGCTCGTCGCCGGTCTGGCGGGCAAGCGCGGCAACGGTTTCATCGTTTAAACCGAGATTTAAGATCGTGTCCATCATACCGGGCATTGAAAACGGCGAACCTGACCGGACCGAAACGAGCAGCGGATCTTCGGCATCACCGAAACGTTTACCTGATTTGGCTTCGACGGCGGAAAGCTGTTCGCGCACTTGTTGCCACATTCCTTCCGGGAAAATCTTTTCATGGTCGTGATAGGCTTTGCAGCAATCGGTCGTGATGATGAATCCGGGCGGCACGGGCAAACCGAGTTTCGTCATATTGGCAAGCCCCGCGCCTTTTCCGCCGAGCAGATATTTGCCCTCGTTTGTATTGGGATTCACACATTCCTCGAAAAGAAAACTCCAATTCTTTTCCGACATCTTTTGTATTGATTGCATAATTTTTGCTCCTTTGACAGATAAAAACAGTATTTTGTTTGAAATAAAAAAAATGGTTTTCCGTTATCATTGTTGCAAACCCAATGCCAGAGACAAATGTTGAAAATAAAGAGTTTTTGAATTCCAGACGGTCGCCTGAGCGCGAAAAACCACACAGTTGTATGTTAAATTTCCCCGAAATCGTGGTAATTAGAGCCTTCACGCTTTGAAGGGCAAAATCAAAATAGTGCAATAAAAAATTTCATTTCTATTATTGAATCTAAATTCGCATTCATTTTAGTGCCAACTAACAGTATCTTTCGTAACTCAATTGAATTGTTGTGATGGTCGGAGGGATGCTCAATAAAAAAAATCTTTTATTTTTCTAGAAAAAGATGTAAGATTTTGACAAATTTTTTAATTACAAACAGAAGCATTTCCTAAATTCAAAACCAAAGGAACTCTTTTGAAATAATGCGAATTGAAAATTACGCGTTCTGACGGTTGGACTTGGCTTTTTTTTTTTGTAGGGCTGTAAAAAAAAGCTGACCGCAACAACGCGTCGGTCAGGGCTAAGCCAAAAGAGGAATGAAAAACGGAGTTGACATCGATGACTTTAATTTTTAACAAAAAAGATGATCCCGAGCGAAATCCAGGTCTTCACGCTTTCATTGCCGGTGTTAGTTTTTATAAACATCTCCTTGGCGGACAAGGCACAGAAGCGGCTAAGACATTTGGTTTAAAGCAACTTTCCTCACCGGCTGTCTCAGCCTACAGTATTTACAAATGGCTGATTGAAAATGAGTCCCGCCTCCCTGTTAAACTGGCTTCGATCCGTCTTCTGTTATCGCCGTCAGAATCTGAAATGGATGCCGTCCCTGAACTCAGGGATTTGGCGGACACTTGTACCCGAGACAATTTCGCGCGGGAAATCCACGCTTGGCGCGAAGACGCACGGAGAAATTCTGACGATTTTACCTTTTTTTATTTTTGCGGTCACGGAGTTCAAAGAAACGCCAAAGATGCCGTCATTCTTTTTGAAGATTTTGGAGCGCCGCCGGATGACGTTCTCGACCGCGCGGCTGAGATAGAAAATATTCATCGCGGAATGGCGCCGCCTGCCGATCCGACGCTGACAATTGCGCGAAATCAATTGTATCTCGTTGATGCCTGCCGGATGAAACCCGAATTTTTTAATGCGGCAGATTGGGTCGATGTGCGAAGAATCTGGTCAACCGAAAGCAGCGTTGATGACCGATCGGCGCCGATCTTTTACGCGGCGATACCGGGCACCGAAGCCATCGGCAAAGATAAGGAAAACAGTATTTTTTGTGAGGCATTTTTAAATTGTCTAAGCGGGAGCGGAAGCGACTTTTTGCCCGACAGCAACGGCATCCCGCGATGGCAGGTGAATACATTAAATTTGGTGACCGGATTGAAAAACGAATTGCAGGTATTAAACAAAAAATACAACACAAGTCAAATTTTTGTACCGGATAAATCAAATCTGGGAATGGTTATCGCTTATCTGGATTCCGAGCCTGAATTTGAGGTCGCTTTTGAGATTAACCCCTCGGATGCCCTGCCTCATTTTATTTTAACTTTAAAAAACTTAAGGGATAGCCAACTGACTCAAATACCTCCTCCGCTGGAACTGCCTCAAATGGTAAAAATCAAAGCGGGCGTTTACGAAGTAGCTGCTAAAATTCACCACCCGCCCCGTCCGCCGTATATAGATAAGTTAGATGTTTGGCAATTATCGCCTTTGAACAGATTTTGGAAAGTGAGGGTCATACAATAATGGAAAAAAACGCCCAGCTCAATTTTCAACTTAATTTCAGGACGAACGAGTTTAACAATCTGGAACTGCCGGTTGAAATTAGAAGATTTGATTTCGCGCTGGTTGATCAAACCCTTTCGAGCGAACCTGTTAATGTCGAACCCGGAAGTTACGTCATCTCGACGCTTTTTCCGGCAGGTCAGAAAATCACGCAAATTCAGGAGGTTACAGAGGGCGAGAACCAAATTACCATCGAGCCACCCGAAGAAATTGCTTCGCCTTTTGAATCCCACGAAGAGACGCATTTCTTAAACCGCGATTGCAAAAGTTTGCCGTTAACGAAAACGCAGGATATGAAGATAGGCTTAATTTTTTTTAAGCGTGATCAAAGCGAAGCCGCAACAAAAGAAAAATCCTTTAAAAGATTTTTTCAACCCGGCAATGTCGCGATAGACATATTAAGTAATACAGTATTGGAAATTAAAATAAGCAAGTCACCCGATCAATGGCTGGCGCAGCTAGTGCAGGCAAACCAGCCAGCACTTAACTTTGTTTTACCTGTCAGCACTGACACCTTTTGCAAAATCATACTGACTTTCGAAAGTGACCGGTATCAAGCAACCGCTCAACCCGAAAATCTTGAGGCTAGTCTTCTTCTGCGGTATCGGGAAGAAGGAAGATTTGACCAGGTCGGCATTCTGAGTAAATCGAAAAAAATCGATCCGGAAAGACTGCTCCATGAGAAAAAAAAGGATCCGATCGCGGCGGCGGTCGGGGCTTACACAATCTTAAAATTTGGGGAACTCCGGCGTTTGCATAATTGGACGGAAAATTTGAAGAACTGGTTTGAATGGTTACCCGATGGTGCCGCCATTAGGGGCGAACATCTGGCTAGAATTGGCGATGACGTGCAGGCGCTGGATTCCTTTCTCTTGTTGCAATCGCGCGGGCTGCCGTTTTTTAACGACGGGTTTAACTATTCAATCACCCGCCTTCGCGATTATATCGGTAGTTGGTCAAATTATTTTACTTCAGACGCTAAACTGGCAAAGGCAAAGAATTTACTAAAATTGCTACAAAGATTTGAACCATTTATCGATTTTAATAAACCGGTCTCGACCTTCACCGGAGAAGATCCAAACGAGCCGGATGACAAAATTATTCAGGAAGGCGCTATGCCGACGGATTTTGATATAGATATTAAGGAGTTACTAAGATGAAATCGTTGAAGGATATGATCATTCTCCTGCCGGGAGTGATGGGCAGCGTTCTCGAACACAATGGACAATCTTTCTGGACGATTTCCGGGGGATCTCTTTTTAATTTTATCAGATCATTTGGCGGAAATTTGGATAACCTTAAGCTTGCAGGAGATGATCACACTATTGATGATCTCGGCGACGGCATCCGCGCGACAGCTCTGATGGCTGACACGACAATCATTCCGGGATTTTGGAAAATTGACGGGTATACGAAAATCTCTGAAATGATTCAAACAAAATTCGATGTCGTCAAAGGTGATTTAAACAGTCAAAAGGCGGCAAATTACTATGAATTTTATTACGATTGGCGAAGAGACAACCGCGTCGCCGCTCGGCGTTTGCAGCAGCTTATTGAGCGCCAGCTGCCGATTTGGAGAAATCACACGGGCGATCAGTCAGCCAAAGTTGTTTTGATCGCTCACAGTATGGGCGGAATCATTGCCCGGCATTATCTCGAAGTCGAAGGCGGTTGGCAAAACTCCCGGATGCTGATTACCTTCGGCACGCCCTTTAGAGGTTCTATCAAGGCTCTCAATTTTTTGGCGAACGGATATAGAAACTGGCTGGTGGATTTAAGCGAAATTGTGCGTTCGTTTACCAGTTCTTATCAGCTGCTCCCAATCTATAAATCGGTTTCGGTGGATGGGAATTTCGAGCGCGTTGCGGAAATCAGCAATATTCCGAACGTTGATTCAGCGCGTGCGCGCGAAGGACGTGCATTTTTGATGGCGATTAATGATGCGGCAATGACAAACCGGGCGGATCAAAATTATCTGGAGAATTTTAGCTTTGTACCGATAGTCGGAAACGAGCAAACAACCCTGCAATCGGGAAAACTAGTCACTCAAAGCAGTGAGACCAAACTTGAAATTTCCAATGAGCTTCCCGACACCGGGTTACCGAAAAACGGCGACGGAACCGTTCCCTTTACTTCCTCAGTCCCGATAGAAGTCAGAATTCAGGACGTTCGCCCGTTTATCGAGCAGCACGGAGCTTTGCAAAACAACAGTCGGGTGCTCGAACAGGTTGAATTTTTGCTGGAAAATTTGAGAACCAATGCGACCTTGACACAGACCTTTGGTCCGGGCGACAACATTGGTATCAATCTCGAACTTGAGGATTTGTATTTTGCTAAAGATCCCATTGTGATGAACGCTAAGCTCATAAACGCCGTCACATTTCCCAGCAAATTGAACGCCGCCTTTGAAAATATTGACGATCGAACGACTCATCATGGAGTTTTTCTCCCCGGAGCGGGAAAATGGAAGCTTGAGCGCGAGCCGCTGCCGGCGGGAAGATACCGGGTTAGGGTTGAATCCGATAGAGTTGAAACAAAGATTTCGCCCGTTCACGGACTGTTTGAAGTCGCAGAAGCTTAAATTTTTTTTTGCTTTGCAGCACCCATGATGCTGTCTTAGTGAAGTCGGTAATAACGCTCGCCGCCCCGGATTAATCTATGATCCAGAATCGCGGTCGGATTTGCGGGAGGAGAACACAGAAAATTCCAGTAGGAAATTAGACGGTCGATATTGTTGAAATGGTACCGTTGGTGTCCGGCTTTGGAATGCTTGTGCAAAAAGTGGGCGATTTCCCCGAGTCCCAAAGCCGAACGGCTTTCTGCGGCACGAATAATCCATCTCTCGACCGGGTTCGGTAAAAGAAATGCCGAAGGCACTGAAATGAAGCAGAAATGCCGTCATGGTTCGCGCTTCGATTTCGGGATCGATCATTCCAAGAATGCCGGCGCTTGAAGCGAAACGATCACGAGCCGGACGCATCAGCTGCTCGTACTCGCAGATTGCGGATGCCGGCGACGAAAAATCGGTTAAGCCAAAAACGTTTTCTTCGCACTACTCTGGACGCATCGGCGCGGAACCATTGTATTTTGAAAAACAAAATTAGCGATGCTGCGACCTGCTGATTTACCGGCGACGGATTGTCTAAACAGAAATGTATGCCGCTGTAAATGCGAAAACCGCGATTGTCAAAAGACAATTTAGAATCTGATTGTTTTTCATTTTTGTCCGATTCTGATGACTTCGACTGAACAATCGGCGTGCGCAGCGACCGACGACGAAACGCTTCCGATTAGAATACGTTCAAAAAAGCTATGTCCTTTGGCGCCCAGAAAGATACAATCGGCTTCCCATTTTTTCGCCTGGCGGACGAGATATTTCTTCGGGTCTTCATCCGTCAAAACCGCCTGCCCCTCAAGTCCGGCGCGGTTTAATTTTTCAATTGCCATCATTTGAATATCGCGAATGCGATCCAACTGCACGTCCGGTTCCAACGCGTATTGATGAAACGCTTCGACCGCTGTAACGAGTTTGATTTGCGTTCCCTTTCCCCAATTTCGGGCGGCGACCGCTTCAATCATCGCGTCCGCATCGGGCGAGCCGTCCGTGCCGAGAATCAGTTTGGCGGGGCGGTCGGCGGGCAAAATACGTCCCCGCGAAATTCGCACCGAACACGATGATTCGTATAAAACCTTTTGTGATACGCTGCCGAGAATGAATCTTCCCAGAGCAGATCGACCTTGCGAGCCGACCACCGCCAAATCCGGTTTCCACTCCTCGGCTCTGGCGATAATTGCCCGGTGCGGTGTGTCGGCGACGGCTTCCGCCGTTACCTGCCAAAGTGGAAACATCTCGCGTATTTTTTGAGCGGCGGCAGCCGCAAATTTTTCCGCTTCGAAAAAAACTCTCGCCGCTCTTTCACGCGCCAGCTTGATGCCGTGGGGAACATAGAGCGGGAATGCCTCTACATCGTCCGTATCGCTTTGTGTTTCTGGCGAAAGAAAAACATCTGCCGCCGATAGAATCAGAACCTCCGCTTCGTGCGGCAATCCGGCGCGTTGTAAGTCTGTCAAAGCAGCATCGGCGCATTCCGAGCCGTCGTAACCAATTAGTATTTTCATAATTTTTATCAAGCGCATCCCACGCGCATCAGGTCTTATTTACTGCCGAAAATAGCGGAAAAGCTAAATTTAAAGATTAATTTTCTATTTAATTTCCCCTTCCTGTTTTTTGATAAAACAGGCTCAACAGGTCAATCGGTATCGGGAAAACGATCGTCGTGTTGTTTTCCTTCCCGACATCCGCCAGGGTTTGCAGAAAACGCATCGGCATCGGCATCGGCATAATTCATTCCACAACCGAAATGATTTTAATATCAGTTTACTCATTTGTTGAAAAGAAATTGAAGGCATCCTTCGACCGCCGTGCGGCTGAACTCAGAACCGTCCGTGGCAATTAAATTTTTCATTTTTTTTCTCCGTTTATTTTGATGAAGCCATCACGATCTCGTAATCGCCGTAACTGATATAAACCGGCATCGGATTGAGCAGCTTAATCAATTTTTTTGTTTCGGCTTCGATCTCGATCACTCCGCCGAGAAAATCTCCTTTATTCAAATACGCGACCTTGCACGGTATTTGTCGCGGATTTAAAGATTTTGCCGGCTTTTTTCCGTTATAATTAAGTTAAATGCAAGGTTTGTGCCGCGTTAAAAGGTCTTAAACCATTGAATAATTTTGTTTATAATTGGAACTTTTCGGGAAAAAATCAGCACTTATGCGCGAAAAATTTCGCATTTTACTTTGATAAAAATACTAAGCTCGACTTTATCCATTTTTTGAACGTCCTTTGAAAATTACTTTACTTGATTTTACAAATGTTGAAATATAATCGCTTAGAGTTTTCAAACATCACTTTTTTGCACGATGTTTGAAAACTCTAAGAATCGGCACTCGTGATTCGCCAGAAAAAGCTCTTTAAGTTCATCAAGCAAGGCAAAGTTAAAATTAAGTATGAAGATTACTCTATGAAACGTGAGAAGTATTTCATAATAAAAAAATCAGGATTTCTTATCGAAAAAAGAGGCTGCCTTTTTACAGACAGCCTCGAGGTACAGTCGTTTTAGACTGAGGTTTGCACCCAACCTTTGATTAAAAATCGTAGCGAATTGCAAACTGTATTTCCCTTGGGGAACTTATTGAACTGCCAAGAATCCCAAAAGTATTAGGTGAATTAAGCGTTAATGACGGAAAAGCAAAGTGATTCGTGTTTGTCAGATTGAAGGCATCTGCACGAATTGTCAGAAAATGCTTTTCCGACCAGGGCATCGTGAATTTCTTGCCTAACCCAAAATCAATATTCCAATACATCGGGGATCGGAAGATGTTTCTGGTACCGATTTCGCCGTGACGCGGAGAACGCAATGCGGCACGAGCTGCTTCAGGATCAGCAAAGTACTGGATACCATTGCCGACATCACGAATGTTTGACTGAAATGCCGACGGATTTCCCTGAAGAATGGACGGCGTTTGTTCCCAATATCGAACTCCCCAATATCCGGATGCCGAGTTTATTGCCAAGCCTGAACGCAAACTAACAATTCCTGAAAACGTCCAGCCGCCGATAACTGCATCAGCCCAGCGGTTCATATTTCCGCCGAAGGCTCTTCCGCGTCCGACCGGTATATCCCAAATGAAGTTAGTATTAAAAAGGTGGCGGATGTCAAAATCCGAATTAGCCCGGCACGCTCTGAGATTGGTGAAATCACAGACCGAACCGCCCGATATCGTATTGACAACACTCGAGTTATTATCAAGTGAGTGGGACCACGTGTAGTTAATGTCAAATTCGAATCCCCTTGATAACCTTTTCTGCAGACTCACGAGCATTCCATGATAATCGGAATTTCCTTGATTTGAGATATACAGATTGGCTGCAAATTGGCTGCTCATCGCAACATTCGGATCCAAAAGGTTGTTGAAAGCAAGAATCGAAATAATGTCGGCGGTACCTCCACCGGCAACCAAATCGGCAAGTGCGTTTGCTACTACCCCGGTAATACCCGTACCTGACTGATTTTCAAACCATGGCTGTGCGGGAACTCCCGTTCCACCGGGAAGACCGTTGGCGATATTTGCCGCAACAATCGGCTGCATTGCATTCAAAGCATCGAACAAAAACTGTCCGGAAACAGGGTCTCTAAAGTTCAATGCTTGCGATGTGTCGGTTTGTGTGAACAATTTCCTTCCCAAACGTCCGACATAAGCCACGTCAATCAGCATATTTCCGGGTATTTCGCGCTGGATGCCGAAGTTAAATGTATGCGCCTCCGGTATCTGGAATTTTTTGTCAATCGTATAATTCAATTCTCCGTTACCCAAACCGAATCCCGTACCATTGGTGGCAAACGGCACAAACGGTCTTGTGGCAGCCGGAGGAGTCGGTTGTGCCGAGCCGGGGATGGTGTTTGGTCCGATAAATCGCGGAGCGGTTGTCAACGCCAGTATCGGATCACTAAGATTTCCGAATGATAACGCGGCACTATTGTTGAACAAATAGTCAACCTGATTTTGGATAAAGGTTATCGCCCCGCCGACCCGGTCATATACCTTGGAGTAGTTACCTCTTAATACAGTTTTTCGATCGCCGAAAATTCCTCCCAAAAGACCCCCGCGAAATGAAGGATTCCATGCAAACCCGACTCTTGGAGCGAAATTGTTTTTGTCCGTATCGTAGAACGGAACTCCGCTGTTCTTCTTACCACTGAGCGAGTAGGACAAAAGCGGCTCTGCCCCTGGACCTGAAATTCCCGCAGCGTTATTAGCTACGCGGAGAGCCATCAATGCCTGAAAATCCGTCGTGTGATCTGCCTGAAATCCGTTTCGTTCATATGGTGCCGGGTAAAGATGATAACGAACACCAAGGTTCAAGGTTAAATCGGTTCTTATTCTCCAATTGTCTTGAACATAAAACTCATATTCGTTATACCAATAGCTTCGTTTCTTGCCCGATCCGGGAGCTAATGGAGAGCCGTCAGGGGCATAGTTGATGCCAGTAGATACGGCGGATATTCGTCCGAGCATAAACGAAAACATTGCATCGTAAGCCGTAAGCGCTGTCCCGCTGCCAATGTTCGCCGGTCGCAGCGCGGCAGGCAAAGCGGGAACACCGCCACTCGACACGGTAACAAAATTGAAATCGTTGGTCAGCGTCGAATCCTGACGAATCGGTTTAAACGAAGCCCCGAAAAATATTGTATGGTTCCCTTTTGAGAAGGTAACATCATCACGAAAAACAGGGGTATAGACATTTCTATCCTGATAACTCAGGCTCGGAAACGGACTAGAGATTCCGCCGAATGTATAACTCTGCGGGAATGTTTCTCCTGATGGCGGTGTAAAGAAGAATTTTGAAACAGAAGCACCTGCCGTAAAAGTATTGGTCAGTTTCGAGTTGATAATCCACGAGTGTCCGGCTGCAAAGGAAAAGCTTTCATCCTTAAACAAAACCGAATCCGGGTCTCCGGGATAAAATTGAAGTGCATTGGTAGAATCACGTCTTGTCATCGTAAGACGACCGAATATGCGATGATTGTTGTTGGGGGTATTATCAATTGTTGTATAAATCTTGTCATCCCGATTATTAGGGGCATTCCAACGCACAACCCCTGTATTAACACCATTGCCGCCGGACAGATCATTCGGGAGCGGATAACGGGAATTTATGACTGCATTTAACCAGAGCGGCAATTGATTGCTCCGACCAGCCCTGTCGGTTAAGTTTGACGATCTCGCGCCTTCTCGATTGAGTGTCCGGCAAAATCGGATAAACAATTAAAGATTGAAACTCCCGGTATCTCCAAAAGAAATATCTGTCCAGCAATGACTTAACCGTTTCATTATGCAGCCGATGTCCGGTCATCGTGCCGATCACCCGATCCAATTCTCTGTCGGAAGCTTTCGGCGCACAGCATTTGAAATAGATCAGAGAAACGATGATCCTCTCCGGAGTGTATGGCTCACGATTATAAGCAGAAGCCGGAAACAAGCCTTTCATTCCTTCTTCACGGAACTGCTTGAGTCATCGGGAAACGGTCGAATAAGAAAAATTCAAAAGTTGAGCTTGTTGTCGAGGCTCGACTTTCCCCGCCAAACACGGAGCAATTGCGTGATACCGAGCCTGCACATCGCAAGTTATCGGAACATCTTCAAAAGGCAGTAACGGTTGAATAGACATCTTTTATTTTCCTCCCGGATTAAGAGTCTGTTTAAATTTTCGTATTTTTTATGTTTTTGTCGCTGATAGAGCCGTGCATTAAATGATAATACGAGCGCAATCAGCATAGTGAACGGTAGTGAGCAGGTTAGCAACCTTTAATCTTGAATTTAGGCGGAAGTGTTCGCTACCGCTCACTATACTGATTTTATTACTAATCAATGCACGGCTCTATCGCGGACTTCCCGAAAATTTAAACAGACTCTTATTATAATTGCTCCGATTCTGCATTTTTTGGAGTATAATTTTTGATATGTTTATTGACGGCTTTTTATGGCTTCCCGACATCATAGATAAATTGATTGTTAAACATCACGTTTCACAAGAGGAAGCCGAAGAAGTTTTTTTCAATAATCCGCGTTTTAGGTTTGTTGAAAAAGGTTTTAGAAAGGGCGAAAATGTTTATGCAGTTGGCGGTTAAACAGATGCGGGCAGATATTTAGTGGTATTTTTTATTTATAAACACGATAAAACCGCGCTGATTTTGAGCGCAAGAGATATGGATAAAAAAGAAAGGAAAAGATATGAGCGAAAATAAAAAATCCGAAATTTCAAAAGCGCAAACTCTGGAAGAAATCGGTGATTTTTGGGATTCAAACAATTTAGCCGATCATTGGGACGAAACCGAAGAAGTGGAATTTGAAGTGCGTGCCAAACAAAAACGGCGGGTCACGATTTCTCCGCAAATTTACGAAAAACTAAAAGATCAAGCTCGTCTCGAAGGTGTTTTGCCTGAAACTTTGATAAATGTTTGGTTGTCCGAACGCCTTGAAAAAGCAAAGTAGATATTTCCGCTAATCAAAGAAACCCGCCTACAACACGCTCTTGACGGTTTATTACAGAAAAAATGGATTTTACGAATTTGGAAAATTTAGGTTTTGACGAATGGTTTCAGGAAAGATTAGACCCATCGAAATTAAACGATTTTCAGCTCGCGAGAGTTACGACCGTGTACGGAGAAAATTATGTCGTAACGGACGGCAGGCGCGATATAACTGCCGAAATTACGGGGAAAATGTTGTTTTCGGCGGAATCGCCGCTTGATTTTCCGACTGTCGGAGATTGGTGTCTGATTCAGCATTCGGGCGAAAATTCGCTGGCGATAATTCACGAAATCTTTGAACGAAAATCTATCTTAAAAAGAAAAAGAGCCGGAAAAAGCGTCGAGTTTCAATCGATTGCCGCAAATATAGATTACGCTTTGATCGTGCAATCGCTCGATTCCGATTACAGCATCCGGCGGTTTGAAAGATATTTGGTGATGGCGCGCGAAGGCGGAATCTCGCCCGTTTTGCTTTTGAGCAAAAGCGATTTATTGACGGAAACGGAAATCGATGAGAAAAAAGCCGAGATTCTGGAATCGAATCCCGATATAACGGTCGTCGCGTTCAGTAACAAGCAAGAAACGAATTTGGATGCGGTAAAAAATCTTCTGCTTCCCGGCAAAACCTTTTGTCTGATCGGTTCGTCCGGTGTCGGAAAAACCAGTTTGCTCAATAAAATTTTGGGCGAAGACCGTTTTGCGACGAAGGAAGTCAGAGAAAAAGATTTTAAGGGAAAACACACGACGACGAACCGGCATTTGTTGATAATGGAAAACGGCGCGATGATAATTGACACGCCGGGAATGCGCGAACTCGGAAATATCGCGGTCGAAGCGGCGATCAGCGAAACTTTCGACGAAATCACCGAACTCGAAACGAGCTGTAAATTCAGCAATTGTTCGCACGCGCAGGAAAAAGGCTGCGCGATTTTAGAAGCCTTGGCGGACGGAACTATTTCGCCGGAACGCTATCAAAATTACCTCAAAATGCGGAAGGAATCCGAGCATAACGAAACGTCTTATCTGGAGAAAAAGAAAAAATATAAGAAACTCGGAAAATTGTATAAATCGGTTAAGAAGAATAATCGGAAGAAATAAAGGTCTAAAGAAGTTAAAAGATATTTCAAAAATACTTTCTATCGTTAAGCAAGCGGTCTCTGACCGCGATTTACCTCAAAGTAAAGTTTGTCGCGGTCAGAGACCGCTTGCTTAACTGTCGGCTTATTATTTAACGTCAGTTCAGATTTAGTCGGTGAAACCGACGATATATTTGTAGCCCACATCGCCAGATGTGGGAAAATGATTGAAGTTTTGTAAAAGCCATTGAAAATGGCGGCATAGAATATATGTCGCAGTTTTCAACTGCTTGAAATGATTGCTTAAACTATTCCCACGATTTGCATCGTGGGCTACAAATATGACCGCCGTCTTCGACGGCTTGGCTCGAAATGAAATTATTTATGAGATAGTTTTTACAAAAAAACATTATTCTCAGGATTGGAACCTTTGATATTAAGCCGCATCTTGAACTTATAGATGAATTATCTAATTATCATAATTATTGTCGGAATAATT
>CAYUGW010000008.1:0-23817 GCA_964444245.1 uncultured Blastocatellaceae bacterium
CGGATTTCGCGTCGAATTTTTCTGCCGGACGGCGATTGCCGGAGCGATTCCCAAGATTTCGTCAACATCCGGTTTGTCCATTCTTTCCAAAAATTGACGCGCATACGCCGAAAGCGATTCGACATAGCGGCGTTGACCTTCGGCATAGATCGTATCGAACGCCAGAGAAGATTTCCCCGAACCCGAAACGCCCGTCACGACGCTCAATTTATTGTGCGGGAGCGAAAATGAAATATTTTTAAGATTATGTGTCCGCGCACCGCGCACTTCGATTGCTTCTTCCTTGGTCATTACTGCTTTCATAGATGAAATATCCTTTCGTACAGGCAAAATTTAATTTTATCAAATCAATTCAAAGACGCAAAAGGCGGAACAAAATTTTTCGAGTTGTGTATAATTAAAAAGAGCGGAAATGATTTTCCAGAAGAATTTTTACGGGGAAAAATGAAAAAAACTTTTATTTTTATTTTATTGAGCGGCTTTTTAATTTTTGCATCAAATATTTTTATTAAAGCGCAAACGATTGAAAAAAAGGAGCTTAACACGGATTTAAATACAAAATCGTTTGTTCTGATCGAACTTTTTACGAGCGAAGGCTGTCCGGGCTGTCCGCCAGCCGACCGGCTTTTGCAGAAATTGGAAAGCGAGCAGCCCTATAAAAACACGGAAGTTATCACGCTTTCTCTGCACGTTGATTACTGGAATCGTTCGGACTGGAAAGATCCGTATTCTTCAACGCTTTTTACGCGCCGGCAAGATATTTACGCCCGGGCTTTTCGTCAAAGAGATACTTACACGCCGCAGATGATCGTTGACGGGCGCACGTTTTTTATCGGCAGCAACGCCGCCGAAGCGACCAAAGCGATTGTTGCCAATGCCAAAAACGAAAAGGCGAATATCGAAATTTCAAGCGAAAATAACAAACTAAAAGTAGAAATTTCCAAAATTCCGCCGCGCGAGAATTCGACCGTTTTTCTGGCGATTACCGAAGATATTTCGGCAACCGAAAAAAAAAGCGCACGCGCCTCGGTCGTCCGCGAACTTAGAACGCTCGGAATGATTACAACGGTGCAGAACGAATTTAAGTACGAACAAATGATTCAAATCCAACCGGATTGGAAAAGGGAAAACTTGAAATTCGTCGTGTTTATTCAGGAAAATCAAAGCCGAAAGATTTTAGGCGTGAACAGAATAAAATCTGAATAGATTTGAGTAAGAAATTCTTTCAATTGTCTCCAACTTATGGTCTTTGATTAATAAATACCGTAAAAAAGTTAATTCGACTAAGGCGCGAAGCGGACTGGAGCGCAATCCGTCCCGGTTGCAATGAGCGCGTGAGCGCGAACATAACTTTGATTACAATAAACTTAGATTGTGTACAAACGCTTTTCCGCCGCTCACGCGGCGATGCAACCGGGACGGATTGCGCTCCAGTCCGCTTCGCGATTTTTTACGGTTTATTTAATCAAAGACCATAAGTTGGAGACAATTTATAGATTGATGTAGTTTTATTATTACCAGCGAAAATCGTATTTTGAAAAATTCTCGCGCCAGTTTTCTTCTTCTTCGATTTTAAGAATCGGGATTTTGCCGTCGAAAACGATTTCCGCGTCCAAATTGCGGCGCAAGCGGTAAGTTCTCCCTGTCGGCGAACAGACGATCAAAGTCGCTTTTTCTTCGCCAAATCTGGACAAAACAGCAAACCGCCAATCGTCTTTGGCGCGATAAATGATTCGTGCGCCAATCGGCAGTTCGGACAGGAATTTTATTTGAGATTCGGGAGTTTCCAAGTTGTTTTCAGTTTTTCGTATTCGGCGGTTGGAAGCTGGATTAAAAGCGGTTTTTTATCCGATTCGAGCCAACCTAAAATTTGTTCGATATTTTCGCGTTTCATCGCCGTGCATCCGGCAGTTCCCGAATTTTCATCCTTCCAGATATGCAGGAAAATACACGAACCGCTGCCGCGTTTTACAGGGTTTGAATTATGTGCGACGAAAACGCCGAGATCATATTGTGCGCCGATTTCTAGCATTTTTTCCGAACTTTGCCAATCGAAATTTCCGATCTTATAGCGGTCAACAATGCGGTTATAACTTGCCGAATTCGTATCATCAACACATTCGGTCGAATCTTCGAGTTTTGTAAAGGGAAGTTTAATATATTCCGGTTTTGCGTTTGAGCCGAACGCGGAAGTCAGGTCAAAGATTCCGGCGGGCGATTTTCCGTCGCCTTCGCGTTTGAAGGTTTGCGGTTTTTCCTTTAATAAATATTCAAATTCTTCGCTCCAAGCCAGACCGTTTTTGCCGATGACGACCGGAAACCCCGCGCCTTTTTTGGTCCAGTTCGATTTCGTATCGGCGCGTTCAAAAAGCTGCGCCGTGCCTTGCAGAGCGTTCCAATCTTTTGTCGTAACAACAACCGCTTGAAGCGATTCGGCAAGCAGCAGATCGGCTTCATAAATTTTGAATTTACGTTCTAAATCCGCGCGTTTGGTTAGCTTAAAAGCTGTAAATTTATCCATAAACGCATTGATCGTGTTCAAGATACCGCTCGAATAATTGCCTTTTTGAAATTCGGGAACGAGCGTTTGTTTTTGAGTTTTATCGAGCCAATCATTCGAGAAAATTTCTTCTGCATCGCTTGTAACTTGGGTAAAATACTGGCGTTCATTTATCGCTGCCAGAAATAAAATTCCGTAATCAGGTTTTGTTTTTTTTATGGATTTCCGGCTTTGTGCTAAAGATTTATAATAATCGGAAATACCGATATTTCCGGTCGTTTTAACCGTAACAACATTGATTTCCAAACCTTCGTTTTCCGAAAATTTGCGAAGCTTATCCTCCAGTTCGATTTTAGCACGAAGGTCTAAAACTTCGGCAAAATCGCTGACAAAACCTTTCGGCGCAAGCGAGGTTTGCTGCTTCGCTTGCGCCGAAATCGTTGTCGAACAGATTGCTAATAAAACTGTCAGCAGTAATGTTTTTAACATTTTGTCCGGAAAAAAAATTAATCTTCAAAAGGCAGATCGTGCTGTTTGGCTTTCTGACTCGCGGCATAAAAACGCAAGCCGACGGAAATCATCAGAATCGAGATTCCGATCCAGATGAAAACCCACATCATCGAAGGAATTCCGGTCGCTTCCGCCATATTGACGGCATCGGAATGTCCACCGGTCGAAGCCGTGATAAAAAATAAATTTACCAGATGAAAGATCGCGTTAAGCAAACATTGAACGGCGAGAAATGCCAGTGAAAAGTTCACCCATTTCAGGCTCGCAAAATGCGCGATGGCGAAAAGTCCGGCGGTCAAGATTGCGCCTGAAAAGATTGTAAAAAGTATGCTGCCAAAACCGACTTGCAGGGAAAAGATGTTGAAAATGGGGAAGATAAGCCCGAAAACTGCCGTCATAATTCCGATAAAACCGGCGGAAAAATAAAGTGCATTGCGGGACGAATAATTGAAACGCATCCAAATAAGAAGCAGTGTGCCGAAAAGAGTCGTGCCGAGATAACCCGCGCTCGAAATAAAAAGCGAAGCCAGCCAGCCCGAAGGCGCAGACCAAACCTGTCCGCTTCCATCCGGCAAAACCGTCATACTCGACACCGGGCTTCCCGTAATGACCGCCGCTAAAACGTGGCTTCCTTCGTGAACAAAGGTCGCAAAGATTTGCAGCGGATAAACGATATAACCCAAAAGCGGCAAATATCCGGAAAGAAACCATAAAGCGACGCTGACAAGTGTCGCGATCAGCAATAATTTAAGTTGCGGTTTAACATCTTCGGCTAGTGTATATTTCATTTTATTTCTCATAATTCCTTTTCCTGACTCAAAAAAAACTTTACGTTCTATTCTACACCAAAGTTCGGGATTAGTTAATAGTTATTTATTAGTTGTCAATTGATTAAGTTCGGTTGCAATTAACAGGAAATTGTTTTGATTAAAAAAATTAGAAAAAATTTTACGGATAAATTTTAAATTTTGATCATAAATTCTAACTAATTCGGATTTTCAAGCAAAAATATCTTTAAAACAATGGCTCTTTGACAATTAGTGGTTAAATTTAGAATTTTGCCGATGTTTCTTGTGTCGCGTAGCGACGTAATTGAATTTAGCCTCGGTCTTTTAAGGCACGGTCGAATCGGATAATAATCTCTGTCGCGTCAGCGACAACTGATTTTAGTTTTTTTTCAATTGTCGCTGACGCGACAAGAAACTTTGATTATCATATTCCGTGCCTTAAAAGACCGAGGCTAAACTCAATTACGTCGCTACGCGACATTTTTCAACCACTAATTGTCAAAGAGCCAAAACAATTAACAATTTGCATTCAACTTTTAATTTTATTCAAAAGTCGGTCAGCAAAACGGCATCACGAAAGCGTTGTCCGCGGGAAATTGCTAATTTCGTTCCGTCTTTCGACCACGCAAAATTGAAGATTCTTTCCTTCGACAATGTTAAAATCTCTCCGGTTTCTCCGCCATCAACACTTTGCCTCAAAATTTTTGTTCCGCCATCGGAAAATGAAATGTAATCAAAAAATTTCCCGTCAGCCGACAAACGTGCTGTCGAGCCGATTGCCTTGACGTTGAAAAATCGAATGTCGCCGGCATTTTCAGTGGAAACGACGGCAAACTGCAAATTACTTTCTTTATCGTCGGTTTCGATTTCGCTTTTAACATTGAGAAACACCAGATATTTGCCGTTTGCCGAAAGCGAAAGAAATGCGCCGGGAATGATTTCTTTATTTTCGAGAAAAACTTCTTCTTTGTTTTCAGCGAGATTTCGGCGTTTGATGACAGCAGACGCACGATTGCGAAAAATATAATAAATATATTTCCCGTCGGGCGCATATTGCGGAAAAAGCTGCAAGCCGTCGGTTTCATCAGTGATTTGCATTAGCTTTTCGCCGCTTGTTTCGATTCGCCAGACGTTGACTACGCGATTTCGATTAGAATTAAAATAGACGAAATTTCCGTCAGCCGAAACGCTTGCGAAATCCGAATGAAATTCCGTATTTGCAGTCAAAGGCTGGCGTGACCCGGTCGCCGCGTCCAAAATCCAAAGATTCGCAAAAGGATTTTTTTCCTCGATTGAAGCATAGACGATTTTTTCGTTGTTCGCCCAATCCAGAGATGTTTGTCCGAAATTATTAGAATTGCCCGAAGTTATTTGTTTTTGATTATTTAGGTCGGATTCATCAGCCGTCCAGAGGTTTGCGCTTTCGGCGGTTTGATTCGTTACGATGTTTTTGCCGTCGGCTGAGATGGAAATCGAGTCGAAGGAATTCAAACCGTTTGTGATGCGCTGAACGTATTCGTCGGGATAAAAAATTTTCCAGAGATGAAATTTTCTGCCTTGCTCGCTTGCCGAAACAATCAGCGTTTTGCCGTCGGGCAGCCACACCGCCTGCTCGAATTGGCGCAGACGCGGCGTTTTGATTTCTTCTTCTTTGCCGTTTTCAGCGTTCACGACAAAAAGCCGTGTTGTGCGTTCCGCACCCGCGTTGGCGACAAAAGCGATTTTTGAAGCATCGGGCGACCATGCCAGCAAGCCGCGATAAAAAAATGTTTCGGGAAAATTTCTGGTCAAAATCTCTCGCTCTTCGCCGTTTTCCAAATTTTTGATATATAAAATCTGTTTTTGCTGTTCGGGGAAATTGCGGATAAAAGCGATTTGTTTGCCATCGGGTGAAAGTCCGAAACTTGCCCAAATCTTTTCGGCAATGATCTTTGTTTCACCGCCAAAGCGCGAAACTTGCAGAACATTGGCGGCTGTTCGAAGCATCAAGTGGCTGCGGAACAGAATAGATTCGCCATCGGGCGAAAATTGCAGCGAACCGAAAGAATGATTATTCCGAATATCGAGTCTGATGTCTTTACCGGATTTTATATCTTTCAAAAAAATATCGTTTTCTTGGACAAAAGCCATAAAATTCCCATCGGGCGAAATGGCGGAAAATCTGATATTGCCCGAATCGGTGAGTTTTTGAAACTGTATATTTTCCGGCGGCGGATGAAGATAAGTCCAAATCCTTTGCCGCAGAGAGTGATAACCGAAATATCCGCCAAGCGCGATTAAAATTAAACCGAAACTTATAAAAACGGCAGATTTCCGCCGATAAAAAGGCAGTTTACCGGAAAGTATTTTCGGAGAATTTTCTTCGATAGCAGCGGTTCGGGTTTGTTGGGTGAGAGTGAATTCGTGGTTTTCGGCACTCAAAATGTTCATTTCGCCGTTTAATTTCGTTATGGATTTAACCGGAACTGTCAAACGATAGCCGCGTCTGGCAATATTTTCGATGATCTGATTACCGTTTTCATCTTTGCCGAGTGTGTTGCGAAGCGTGTAAATATTTTGCGTCAAAACGCCTTCTTCAACGAAAGTTTCAGCCCAAACCGTATCGAAAATTTTCTCTTTCGAAACGATCTGCCCGTCTTGTTTGACGAGCAGACAAAGCAATTCTAAGGCTTTTGGTGAAAGCGAAATTAACTGTTCGCCACGCCAGAGCAAACATTTTTCAACATCTAAGCGGAAATCGCCAAATTCGCATAAATTATTAACTTCACTGTTCATAACATGCTTTTGAGGATTCTTTGAGAACTTTTTGACCTAACTTTGAAGACTTTTTACAAAAACTTCAAATATGCTTTGTGGCATAAACCGTAACACGCCGCTATCGATTTTTTGGCTTGATTTTACTACAAATCGGAATAGGAATAAAGAAAAATGTTAAAAAGAAATTTAATTGTAATAGGGATCATCTGTTTAGGATTAGCTTTAACGAGCGGGGTTTTCGGACAAAACAATAAAAGAAAACCTGCTGCAAAAAATGCAAAAGTAACGAAATCGAAAACAACGCCGGGAAATTCATCGCAAATTACCTCGCCGAGAGATTCGCAATCCGGTATGCCGACAGTTCGAAATAGATCAAATCGAGATAGATCGGCAACTATTCAAAACCCGAATTCACAATCTGCCATTTTGCCTCATATCGAGCAGAATAGTTTGAAGAAGACAAAACCGGTACAAAATAGTTCGGCAGCGGGAAATAATACACCGCCGAAACGAGAAAATACCCGTTCGAGGAAACGTTCAAAACGGAAAAACTAAGGGAATTAGTGTGAAACTTCGCCGTAAAAATTCAGCCGAAAGGAAAAATGTGCTGACCGATCAAAACGGATTCTTTATTAAGGAAAAGATATAAAGATATGAAAAGAAAATTATTGATTGCATTCATTTTTGTTTTCTCAATGATGCCGCTTGCGGCATCGGGGCAAATTATTATTATTGACAGCCCGTTTCTCTATAGATCGGCTGAAAATTACAACGACTGTGATAACCAGAAAGTGCCGAACTGTTTTATTGATACGGTGGTCGCCAACAAGGTTCACCGCGATGTTCCGATTCGGATCCGTTTTCCCAGAGGCACAACCGGACAACTTCCTTTGATAATCTGGTCGCACGGCGGCGGCGCGAACGATACCGGGAGAACGCTGAATGAAACTTGGGGCAGGACTTTAGCCAAAGCCGGATATATTGTTGTGCATATGAGTCATCGTACGTGGACACCGACTGAACGTGCGGCAGTGTGTTTGGAGTTTGCGGTAACGAATCAAGATGAGTGTTTGAATTTGCCGATGAGTTCGGTGTATCAACCGCGAGATGCCTCTGTGGTTTTAGGCGCATTGGACACGCTTGAGCAAAATTTTCCCGAGCTTAATAACAGAATTGACCGCACCAACATTGCCATTGCAGGTTGGTCCGGCGGCTCGATCACGGCAATGGCTCTTGCCGGCGCGAGATTTCGTTTCTCCGACACTTATAATGATGTGAGCTTTGTCAATCCGCTGCCGAAGGTTTTCCTCGCTTTATCGCCGCAGGGACCGGATTTTGCCGGATTCAAGTCGGATTCGTGGCGAGAGATTTTTCGTCCTGTTTTAACGGCAACCGGACCGGGCGACATTACCGAGGGCGTGGACGCGCCTTCGCGTCTGGTCGCTTTTCGATCAATGCCGCCCGGTAAAAAATACCAACTTTATATCAGACATCCGGCGACGATTCACACCACCTTTAATCTGGAAAACGACGCTTTTCCGCAATTTTCGCAATGGTTGGCATCATACTCATTAGCATATTTCGACGCGTATTTGAAAAACAGATTAGCCGGGCAGGTATATCTGATTTCAAACCGTTTGCATATGTATGGAAGCCGAAAGACGGTCGTGATTTCCCGAAAATAATGAGTTAGTCAGCAGCGCGAAAATAATTACCGCTGTTTCCGCCCTCTTTCAGATCGAGTTGAATTTCCGTAATAAGAATATCTTTCTGGACGGCTTTGCACATATCGTAAATCGTTAAAGCAGCGACACTTACGGCGGTCAGAGCCTCCATTTCAACTCCGGTCTGCGAAGCGGTTTTGGCTTTGGCTTCGAGATAAATTCCGTAATCTTTGATCTCGGCTGTAACTTCGACTTTTGAAAGATTAATCTGATGACACAGCGGAATCAGTTCGGAAGTTTTTTTTGCGCCCATAATTCCGGCGATTCGTGCGATTTCCAGCGGGTTTCCTTTCGGATTTGTCTGCATTTTTAAGATTTTGATAGTTTTTTCAGAAAGTAAAACTTTGCCCGAAGCGACGGCGCGACGTGCGCTCGTATGTTTTTCGGAAACATCGACCATCTTGATTTTTCCCTGTTCGTCGAAATGCGAAAGCTTGTTCATAAATTTCAGCCGATCTGTTTGTAAGTTTTTTTCAGAATCTCCGCAGATTTTTTCAAACCTTCTTTTTCATCGTCGCTGAGCGGAATTTCGATGACTTTTTCGACACCTTTGCGCCCGACGACGCACGGCAGACTCAGATAAATTTCTTCGATTCCGTATTGTCCCGTGGTCAGCGTCGAAACGGGAAGAACGGTTTTTTCATCTCTTAAAACCGCTTCGCAGATCCGCACGACGCTCGATGCGATGGCAAAAGATGTGTAGCCTTTTTGTTTGATGATTTCCGGCGCGGCTTTGCGGACTTGTTCGAGAATTTCGTCAAAATCGAGATTCAAATCTCTGGCAAAATCGAAAAGCGGTGTTCCGGCAACGGTTGCCGAACTCCACGTGGCAATCTCCGAATCGCCGTGTTCGCCGATGATATAAGCGTGAACCGAACGCGCTTCGATGCCGAGTTTTTCGCCTAAGATCATTCGCAAACGCGCCGTGTCAAGAACAGTTCCCGAACTGATTACCTGTGAAACAGTCAAGCCGGATTCTTCCTGCGCGGCTTGTGCCAGAATATCAACCGGATTTGTCGTCATTAAAATTATGCCGTCAAACGCGGTTTTCTTGATTTCTTTGACAATTTCCCGAATTACGGAAACATTTCGGGTAAGCAGTTCAAGCCGCGATTCTCCCGGTTTCGTCCCCGCGCCGGCGGCGATGACGATAATATCGGCATCGGCTAAATCTTCAAAATCGCCCGCCCAAATTCGTGTCGGTCGGTTGAGCGGAACGCATTGCTGCAAATCCATAACTTCGCCGATCAGCCGTTTCCGGTCTTGATCGAGAATGACAATTTCTTCGGCAATGCCGCGCAAAAGCAAGGCATAAGCCGATGTCGAACCGACGTGACCGCAGCCGATTATTGCAATTCGATTTAAATTTGTTGAATCATTAATTTTTGACATTTCCGGTAAAGTTTAATTTAAAAACAAAATTTCCGCGACATCGCCCTGCGCTAAGTTTTTATTTTGCGGCACGAAAACCAGAGCAGTTGCCCGCGCAAAAGCGATAAAATTCGACGAACCCGAAAAGCGCAGAGTTTCGATTTCGAGTTCGCCTTTTTCGTTTGTTTGAAGCGAAACGGGCAGAAGCGCATCGCGTTCTTTGGTCGCTTTGATCGGATGTGTCAGTTTTGCAAAACCTTTTTTAAGTTCCGCATTTTTCGCGTTTTGCATCAATAAAAGCGCGGTTCGCGCGAAAACAAAAAACGTTACGGCGACCGAAACCGGATTTCCGGGAAGCCCGAATATTAAAGTATTTTCTAATTTCGCGAAAACGGTCGGTTTTCCGGGTTTTAGAGAAACTTTTTCAAAGAAAATCTCCGCGCCGATCTCTCTCAGGGCGGGTTTTGTAAAATCATAATCGCCGACCGAAACGCCGCCCGAAATTATCAAAAGATCGCAGGTTGTTACGGCTTCATTGATCGTATCCTTCAGATTTTCCAAATCATCTTTGGCAATCGGCAGCATTTCGACATCGGCAAAATCCTTCGCAAACGCGGCGAGCATCCACGAATTCGAGTTGCGAATCTGATCTTGCTGCGGAGTTTCGGAAATATCAACAATCTCGCTGCCAGTCGCTAAAATCGTAACTCTCGGTTTTCGTGCGGCTTTCACCTTTTCATAACCGAACGAAGCGAGCGTCGCAACCATATTTTTCGTAACAATTTCGCCCGCATCGAAAACCTTTTCGCCCGCTTTCATTTCCGCAGATTTTCTGACGATATTCTGATCTTTTTTCGCCGGTTTCAATATTTTGACAAAACCGTTTTCTTCTTCGGTGAGTTCGACCATCTGCACCGCATCTGCGCCTACGGGAACGGGTGCGCCCGTCATAATTCTGACCGCTTCGCCGGAAATCAATTCGCCGCGAAACCCCTTTCCTGCGACCGATTCACCGACGATTTTCAGCGTTACAGGCGCATTTTTTGTGTCTTCTGTTTTCACCGCAAACCCGTCCATCTGCGAACGGTCAAACGGCGGCAAATCCATATCGGCGCGAATTTCCTGTGCTAAAACTCTGCCGGTAATTTCAGATAAATGCACGGTTTCGCTTTCGAGCGAAAAAGTTTCGCGCTCGATAATTTGTAATGCGTTTGAAATCGGAATCATTCGTTTTTAAGTATTGATATTTTGATAATTTTCAGCATTTTTTATGTTACACCGAATCCGAATTTCAACGCCAATCTCCTTGCAGCGTAAATGCCGACCAATAATAAGGCGAGTTCCAACGCCGGTCGCGCATAATTTCGATTTGTGTTTCCTGCAGGGCTTTTGAAATACTTTTATTTTCGACCAAATAATTTCGATAAAAACGAGCCATTAGTTCGGCAGTTACTTTGTCATCTACATCCCAAAGGCTGGCGATCAGACTTTTTGCTCCGGCGGAAAAAAAACTGTGTGTCAGCGAAATCATTCCTTCGCCTTTCATTTGTTTGCCGAGACCGCTTTGACACGCGCTCAAAACGACCAAATCCGCATTCAGATCGAGTTGCAAAATCTCGTTCGAGCGCAGAAATCCGTTGATTTTTCTGCCTTCGCGGTCATAAAACGACAGAGCGATTGATGATAATTCGGGTTGTTTGTCATCAATCAAAGCGTGAACTGCGAAATGAATTATGCGGAAATCTTGTAAATCGGCATCGAATACCGCTTGGCGGCTGGCTTGAAAACCGTTTTTCTTCAGGAAGTTCGGCGCATTTATCAGCGCGGCGATTCGTTCGGATTCGAAATGCGAAGCGTATAAACGCGGCAGTTTTGCGCCGGAATTTTCCGAAACGGAATTATTGCGAGGTTTTATTTTTTCGATTCGCATATCCTCTTCGGAATAAACCGGATCGGCGAAAACCGCGAGGGTTTTCGGGTTTTTTTGTTTTGTTTCACGCCGCAAAAAGCTCAACAGAGATGCCGAAGGCAATGTGATAATTTCATTTGTTTCAATTAAAAATTGTTCGGAAAATACGGCATCGGCGGATTTGTTTTGTTGAGTTTTCGGAGTTGAATTCGGTGAAAACAGTACGGCAAAAGGAATGTAATGCAGAAATCCTTGTTTGATGACGATTATTTTTCGATTTTTAATGTCCGGGGCTGCGGGTAAAAGCAATATTTTGGTGAGTTCGGCGATTTTTGCACGGCAGAAAAGGTTCGGTTTGGAAATGCAGGCATAAACCTCTTGCGCGGCTTTTTCGATTTTTTCGGCTGACGGCAGACGAAAACTTTTGAATTCGTTTTTTGAAACGACCCATAAAAAAGATTCATCTTCCAAAAGCGCGTATTCCAACAAAACCGTTTCATCATCGAGATTTTGCCTGATTTCGGTAATGCTCGAAGTCGAAAGATTGACCGCTTCGCCGGTGCGGTTGATCTCGGATTCGATCTCCAGATACTCAGCCGAAATTTCCTGAATTTCGGCATTTTTTTCTTTGGAATCACCTTGATTTCCGAGCGCAAGTGCGGCGGTTAATTTATCGCGCAACAATTGTTCGCGTTCGAGCAGAGCGGGCGTAATCTTATTTGTTTGGATAATTCTGCGCCGCTCCAAGCGATCAATCAATCCGCGCGCCCGCGCTTTTTCGCTGATTTCAAATGCCTGTCGGTCATAATTTTTCGATGCATCGCGCCGGTGCATTTCCATCAGCAATAGGATGTAATGTTGATAAAAGAATTGAAGCGTTGTTGAGAATTTCATTCGAAGACGAATATCGGCGGTTGAAAAACGCAGTTTTTCGATAATTTCCAGCGCGGTCTGGATTTTTTCTTGCGCCGTATCGAGTTTTTTTGTCTTTAGATTTACACGGCTCTGCTCAAATAGAATATTGGCTGTCCCGAGCGGATCACCGGTTTTTTGAGAAAAAATCAAAGCGGTTTCGAGGCTTTCTGCGGCTTTTTCATAATTTCCTGTTTCCAAAGCCAATCTTCCGAGAAAATAAAAAAACTCGGCTTCGTCGGTTTTATTTATTTCAGTTAAAGTCTTTTGGGCTTGATTTAATTCGGCTTCCGCTTTTTTATAAGATTTTTGTTCAAGATAAATTCTGGTAAGTGAAAAACGGGCGCGGGCTTGACCGAGTTTATGATTTGCCCTTTCGCGCCATTGCAAACTATATGTCAGAGTGGCAATCGCTTCAGCATTTTTGCTGATTAGCGAATAAGCTACACCCAGACCGGAATAAGCCAAACCCAATCCGCGCGCCCATTTCATTTTTTCATAAATTTCAATCGCTTTTTGATAGTTGTAGATAGACAGTTCAAATTCACCGAGAACGTATTGCACCGAACCGAGCGCACCGTGATTAACGGCTTGACCGAATTCGTCATTTAAGGCTGAGAAAAGTTTCATTGACCGCGAAAAATAAATTGCCGCGTCGCTGTAATTTCCCAGATTCTGATGCGTAAAACCCGTTCCGTAATAAACAACCGCCTGTTCGTAAAAATCTTCGAGTTCACGCCAGATTTCCAGAGCTTCGGCAAATTTCACCAACGCATTATTTTTTTCTTCGGCTGAACCCGAGCCGCGCAGAGCTTCGCCTTCGCTGGTCAGATTTTCCGCTTGATGCCGTTTCAAATCAGCTTCGTCCGGAGCGTCAATTTCGGTATAAAAAATCTGATAAATTCCGCTTGCCGCCGTTTGTTCCCAGGTTGTGATTTCAATTGTGTAGTCAGCGGTTTGCGGAACGATAAAGGTTACGGTTTCACGTCCGAACGAACCGCTCGGACGGTCAACTTCTTTGATTGCCGTGGATTCCTGATTTTTGACGGCGATCATTACGTCTATGCCTTTTTGTTCGATAACAAAGCGCAGACATTTTCCGGCATCTGCCCGAAAAGTAAAAAGATGTTTATCGCCGCCGTTCATCGTGCGTATAATCGTCTGATTCGGAACGATTTTTTCGGAATCATTTTGGGCGAAGATTAAGACCGGAAATATGTATAAGAGCAGAACAATTAAGCCGCTGAATAAAATCAAAGCCGATTCGGAAAATTTTGCCATTTGGCTCTCCTGAAAAGTTTTTTTGCCCGGAAAATTTACAGTCAGAGATTTTGTAAATTATTAAAAAACAGATTTCTTTATTCAATCTGAAATCTTTAAATCTGAAATTTGGAATAATCTTACTTTAGAGCAGTCGGAACAATAATTATTTGTCGTTGCCGATTTTAATCGGAATACAATCGGGAATTTCGTTTCTTTGAGCAATACAGAGCCGCGCCCGTCCGCTTTGATTTTGTAAATCTAAATTGAAGGAAACATTTTTGCCGTTGCTTTTGACCGTTTTTCCGGCGGTTAAAGGCTGATGAGATTCATCTAGCAGCAGCACTTCGTAATTGCCGGACGGACTGTTTCGGGGCAATTTTACATTCAGACTGACGGTTTGTGCCGGAATATTATGGACGATTTCTTTGGAATTTTCGCTTCGGCGAACAGCCGTTGCGGCAAGATCGAAATTAAAGGAATTTTTCGCCATCAATTTTTCTTTATTGTCAGGTTTGATTAAAGGTTTTTCCGGTTTTGAGTTGGCAGGAATGTTTTCCCGCTCATTCGTCAATAAATTTTCGCTCGCAGAGGTTTCGGCGGATTCATTTCGTATTTTTTCGGAATCATCGGGCAAAACCGCAGATTCAGGCGGCATATTATCCGAAATATCATTCGGCGAATTTGCGGCAATTTGCCGGTTTTCACCGGTCGTTTCGGAGTTTCCCCAAAAATAAACACTCGCGGCGGCGGATAATCCGAGAATCAAAAGCAAAAAAACGAAAACCGGAACGGGCTGTCGGAAGTAATTAAACCAAAATTTTTTTGGCTTTGCCGGCGATGAAACCGTTTGAAGCCTTCGCATTTCACGAAAATCCCGCAAACACGGCGAACATTGGAGCAAATGCTGATGCAGAGATTTATTCGGCAGTTCGCTTGAAGCGGCAATCTTGCGTAAATCTTCAGCAGACGGACAATTGTATCGGTTCGGATTCGGAAAATCTTCGAGGTAATGCGCCCGCGCCAAACCGATAAATTCATCGGTCGGAAAATCGCCGTTTTTCTGGTTATTTTGTAAATTCGATTTTTGCATTTCTCTAATACTATTGAGAGTCCGACAAGACGAAACCGCACCTGTTTATTTTTGCATTTGTTCGGTTTTTTCCGAAAACGTCTTTCTGATTTTCATCAGAGCTTTGCTTAATTTGCTTCTGATAGTTCCCGCCGACGTGTTGTATTTCGGCGCGAGTTCTTCAAATGTAAATCCCAAAATATGATGCAATTCAAAAATCTCACGCGCCGAAGATTCCATATTTTGCAAAATATCTTCGACCTCGATTCTATCTAAAATCCGGTTTTCCTCGCTGATTACGCGATCCGGTGCAGAATTTTCCAGAATCTTTTTCCGGTTATTTTCTTTTTTTATCTCGCCATAAACCAGATATTTAAAGGAACTGAAAATATAACCCGGCAAATTATCAATAACCTCTCCGTTGTTTGCCCGGGCGCGGCTGACATTCGCCGCCGTTTTCAACATCAAACGCCAACCTTCATCTTTATCACGCAAACATTCATCGGCAAAAAAACGGGCGTGCTGATTCCAGACCTCTTCCGCAACCCGAAAAACTTCCCGGTCAATTGCGCCGAATTCATCTTCATAAAATTTATCAAACGGTGGAAGGTCCATTTAGTTAATGCAGAAAGTTTTCTGTAAGTTTGTTTATCAAAATTAGCTTGACCGTAAGTTTATCAAAAATTCACCTTTCCGTGAAATTTTTTAGAAAAAAAATAATTTCGTCAGGTGCGTTTTACAATTCTCAGCCTCTCTCTATTTTAGAAGCGAGAAACTCAGGATTTTTACCAATCAAATAAAGATTCAATCTGAAATTCCATTTTCGGATTATTTGACAAAAACAATCAATAGTTTTTTTGTCACAAAATCTTCGGTTTGGTTGCTGATAACCTTACAGATATTTTTTCCCTCATTTCCTCACTCAATTAAAATCCGGAATTAAGTTATACAGCTTAATGCAAGTTCGGCAAAAGATGAAAAGAAATACTAAAAAACGGTAAAGTCCAAACAAATGATTACAGTAAAAGTTATTTATCAAAGTTCAGGCAAACCCGCAGAAGGCAAAAAGGTCGCACTCGGTTTCAGCGGTTTATTGCGCGGCGTAACGTCCGGCGAATACACCGACCGCAACGGCGAAGCCCATTTTGACGCAGACAACGGCGAAGGCGAAGTTTATGTTGGCGGCAGAACCAAACACAAAGGTTATCTGTCCGGCAGAATTGTTGTTTATATTTAGCAGAATTTAAAAAAGAGAAAAGAAAATAAAGGTGAAAAAAATAAAATTAACAGCAGTTTCTTTGATAACGCTTTTATCTCAACCAGTTTTGGTGTTTGCCCAACGCGAGGCGAATGAGCCGTATGATGCCGATTAAGCTTTTTGAGGAAAAAGAATGAAAAAATGTCCTTTGTGTAGTCGTGAATATGATAATTTTCAGTCCTTTTGTTTGGATGATGGAAATCCACTGTTAGAAGAAACAGTTGTTAATTCGCAGGAAACCGTTGTTTTGCCGCGTCGAAAAAGCAAATTACCATTTATTTTTGCCGGCTTTTTAGTGTTAATCGGAATGACGGTCGGCGTTTGGTTTTTGCTCACTAGCGGCGGAAGCATTAGTAATCAAGATAATCGGCAGCCAGAAACCGCCGCTATTCAAACGCCGACCGTAACGCCGACGTTTATCCCATCTGCAACGCCGACACCGCTTCCGAGTCCATCCCCGTCACCGACAATTCCGCTCGAAACAAATGCTAATGTTCCGCCTGATTCTGAAATTGTTTCCAATGCCAATTTAGCGAACGAAAATAACCCGCCGAAACAATTGCCGCCGATTATGAAAGTCGAAGATCATTCGGTCGTTTTCGGCTTACATCAATGCCGCAAGTCGGGGAGCGCGATAACCTGCGATTTTTCGCTGACTAACAAAGGTGCAGACCGCAGATTCCAATTTGTCGTTTACCGGAGCAATTTATACGACGAATTGGGAAACGGCTATAACGGGAAAAAAGGTCAGCTTGCCAATCAAGACGGCAGTAATCCGCGAATTGATTTTGTTTCGGGCGTAACGGCAAAAGCGCAAATTACGTTTGAAGGCATTGATCCGAATGCGAGCAAAATTACTTTAATGCGGATTCAATACGATGTCGGGGATGATAGAGGCTTAGAGTTGAAATTCCGTAATGTTCCGCTGACGATTTCAAAATAAGCAACCGGTAGTTTTGCGATTTATCGGATTTCTTAAAACTTGTCGTCAACTCAACAAAAACTCGGCTTTACGGTAATTCAGAATATTTTTACTTTTGCCTCACGGCTTTTCTAATTCAATTTACGAAACAGGAGAAAATTTATGTCAATACTAAATGAAACAGAACAAACGCAAAACCAACAAACCCAAGCTGCATTTACTGCACCATTGGAATCGAAAGCAGTTTCAAATAAAACCCAAACAATAAATGATTATCAAGATTCTTATTCGTTGGCGAAAAACGCGATTAAGTTTGGCAATTTTGCCAAACTTGCCGGTTTCATTTCAGCGGGAATAATCGGTTTTCTCGGATTATTTCTGACATTGATATTAGTTTCAAATTATCGGGATGCAGGTATGGCATTTGTCGTATTTTTAATCTTGGTTACAGTCGGCGCGATTTTCGGAGCATTATTTTACGGATTAGGCATAGCTTTAACTGTCATAGGACAAAATTTGTCGGCAACGCTTGATTCCGCAGTTCAGGTTTCGACATATATGACGAATGAGCAAAAAGCGCAAGCGAAGAATAGTGAAAATTAAAATCCAAAGGAGAAAATTTATGAAAGTCAAAATGCTTTTGATAATGATCATTGTTTCGTCGGCATTTTTGTTGCCTTCGTGTAATTCAGAAATCAATCCTCTTGGGAGTAAAGAAACACCCGAATTATTTCCGATTATTCAAGACGGGAAAATTGGATACATAAATCGCAAAGGTGAAATTGTCATTCAGCCACAATTTGTCAGAACTTCTCTCGATTTCTTAACTTATTTCTCTGAAGGTTTGGCGGCGGTTTGTATAGAACCGGGTAAATGCGGTTATATTGACGAAGCGGGCAAATATGTCATCAATCCGCAGTTTCAAGATGTCAATGATTTTTCAGAAGGTTTAGCCGCGGTCTGGGTTGAAGGAAAACTCGGCTATATTGACAGAACCGGAAAGTTTGTAATCAATCCGCAATTTGAATTAAGTAAGGGACACCGCGGCGATGGATTTATTATCGATTTTTCTGAAGGTTTAGCTAGTATAAAAATCGGGGATAAAATGGGCTTTATTGATAAAAGTGGAAAAATTGTTATTAATCCTCAGTTTGATTTGGCATTTCCTTTTTCTGAAAGCATAGCGGCAGTTGTAATTGATAATAAAGGCGGTTTTATTGATAAAGAAGGGAAGATAATTATTAATCCGCAATTTGACGAAGTTCGTCCTTTTATTAACGGGTTGGCTGTTGTCAAAATTGGCGAACAATTTGGTTATATTGATAAAACTGGAAAAATTGTTGTCAACCCTCAATTCGACTATGCTTTGCCTTTTTCAAAAGAGGGTTTGGCTTTTGTTGTAACCGGCAAAGGGTCAGGTCCGGGCAGTGAAGCAAAATACGGATATATTGATAAAGATGGAAAATATGTAATCAATCCTCAATTTACAGTTAGAGGTGGACCCTTTTTTGGTAATATTGCGCCTTTTAATATTAACTCAAAATTTAAATTGCTTGAGTTTTCCGAAGGATTAGCTTCTGTAATAATCGGGGATAAAATGGGCTTTATTGATACAACGGGCAAAATTGTTATCAATCCGCAATTTCGAGCGGCATATTCTTTTTACGGCGGTTTGGCGGCAGTTGTAACCGATTCAGGGTTGGCATACATTGACAAAGAAGGCAATTACGTCTGGCGTGAAGCAAAGGAAATACCTAACACATACTCAAATTCGTCAGTATCAAATTCCAATGCGGCGGCAGCCGGTAACTCAAACTCATCAATATCAAACGCCGTGAACTCAAATATGACGAGCAATTCAAGTTCGACATCTTCCAATCAAAAAACCGGACAGCTTGTAACTGATTCGAATTTACGAAGCCAGCCGAACAAGGATTCGGCAAGTGTCGGAATTCATTTCAAAGATGCCAAAGTCGGAATTTTAGATGAAACCAGTTATGAATTAAACGGAGTGGTTTCGACCTGGTATAGAGTTCGCATTACCAACTATGGATGTAGCAAAGATACAAGCTTGGGCTGCGGCAAAAACACGCCGAATGATGCTGATGAAGGTTGGGTAAATGCGAAAGTCGTACTACTGAATTAATAGTAAATTTGTTTTCAAAGTCGGCAAACGGTTTTGCGAATTGTTAATAACTTCTTACTTGGAGAGAAAATATGAAAAAACTAATTTTGGCAACGCTTTGTTTTAGTTCTCTGTTCGCGGTTTCGTGTGCGGATTTGATGAATAGTAAAAAGCATTCGGGATTTTATCGAATTTATGACGGTGAGAAATGCGGTTATATTGACCGCACGGGCAAAGTTGTTATCAATCCGCAGTTCACCGTGTGTTATGAGTTTTCGGAAAATTTAGCCGCCGTTTTAATCGGCGAGAAGTACGGTTTTATTGATTTGAGCGGGAAGTTTGCGATTAACCCGCAATTTGATAATGCGTATAACTTCACCGAAGGCTTGGCAGCAGTTTGGAGCGGCGGCAAAGTCGGCTATATTGATTCCGGCGGCAAATATGTGATCAATCCGCAATTCGATTCGGCAATGGATTTCTCCGAAGGTTTAGCTGCGGTAACAGTCGGAGGAAAGACCGGTTTTATCGGCACAGACGGCAAATATGTGATCAATCCGCAATTTAATTCAGCGGGCAATTTTTCCGAAGGTTTAGCTTACGCTTATATCGGCGAAAAGGTCGGATTTGTTGACAAGACGGGTAAAATCATTATCAACCCGCAATTTAATTATGCCGGAAGTTTTAAAGACGGTTTGGCTCCCGTTTCAACCGGCGAAAAATACGGTTACATTGATAAAGACGGCAAATTTGTTATTAACCCGCAGTTCCAGTCGGCACAGGAATTCTCAGAAGGACTTGCTGTTGTTTGGATTGGCACGAGTGAAACGCAGAAAGCCGGATTTGTGGATAAAACCGGCAAAATCGTTATCAATCCGCAGTTTGATTCAGCCAATAAGTTTTCCGACGGTTTAGCATTGGTGATGATCGGAAACAAAATCGGCTATATTGATAAAACCGGAAAATACGTTATCAATCCGCAATTTGAATGCGAAAGCGGAGCAGACTTCGAAGGAGGAATAGCCGTTCTGTCATCGCAGGCGATTGACCGCGAAGGAAAATCAATTTGGAAAGCCGCAAAGCCGGCAACCTGCCACGGAGAAGGAACATAAAAGTCTGTGAATATTTTTATCCCGCTTTCCGATATTGAAAACGTCAGCCGTCAAGAGTTAGATCAAAGGCGGCTCAATACTCTGCTTCACGGCTTCAGTCCGTTTGACCAAGTTTTAAAGAGTCGCTCCGATCCAATTACACTTGATAAACGCTTTGGCAAGCCGTATCGCATCATTGACGGCAGACATCGCATTTTTTTGGCAAGACAAAAAGGTCATCAAATTATTTCCGTCCAATTTATTTAGTTTTGAACTATTGTCTTCGGTAGTCACTTTCTTAAGGATTTTCAAATTTTGCAAATAGTAGAAATTTTCTGAAAATGCTAAAATGCTTTCTGTTTTTACATATTTTTTAAGAGGAAAATAAAAAGTGATTAATTTTGAATTATCCGAAGAACATATTGCATTGAAAAAAACCGTTAAGGAATTTTGCGACGGCGAAGTTGCGCCGTTTATTAAGGAATGGGATGAAAAATCGCATTTCGAGCGGTCTGTTTTTGATAAAATGGCAGATTTAGGACTTCTTGGGGTTTGTATTCCCGAAGAATACGGCGGTGCGGGATTTGATTATATTTCGCTCGGGCTGGTCTGCGAAGAATTGGAGGCATGCGATACGTTTCTGCGCGTCGCGATGAGCGTTCACGTCGGGCTGAACTCTTTGTCTTTATTGACCTGGGGAACAGAAGAGCAAAAGCAGAAATATCTCGTTCCGCAGGCAAAAGGGGAAAAACTCGCGACCTTCGGTTTGACCGAACCGAATGCCGGATCGGATGTCGTCGGAATGCGCTCAACAGCGAAACGCGACGGCGACGGATGGATTTTAAACGGCGAGAAAATGTGGATTTCTCTGGGCGATGTTGCCGATAATTTTCTGTTTTTCTGCTGGACGGATTTGGAAAAACAAAAGAAACGCGATCATTCCGGAATTTCGTGTTTTATCGTTGAACGCTCGATGGAAGGTTTTTCAAGCGGGACTCTGCACGGAAAACTCGGCATAAAAGCCGGAAATACGGGTTATTTTTCTTTGCAGGACGTGAGAGTTCCGGCGGAAAATATGCTCGGGCAGGAAGGCGAAGGGTTTAAGATCGCGATGTTCTCGCTTGAAAACGGTCGTTATACGGTCGCTTCCGGCGCGACGGGCGTGATTCGGGCTTGCCGCGATGCTTCGGTCTCTTATGCCAATACGCGCGAAGTGCAGGGGCAGACGATTGCGAATTTCCAGCTTGTTAAACAAAAAATTGCCCTTATGGAAGCCGATTATCAAATGTCGCATCTGTTATGGCTCAAATGCGGTTATTTAAAAAACGAAGGAAAATCTTCGGCAAAGGCGGCAAGTCTGGCGAAATGGCAGGCGACGGTTCGCAGTGAAACCGCCGCTTCGATGGCAATCGAAATTCACGGCGCAAACGGTTATACGAACGATTATCCGGTCGAACGTTATTTGCGAAACTGCAAAGCCGCCGTCATTTATGAAGGAACACGCGATATTCATACATTGATGCAGGCGGATTGGGCGTTGGGTTTGAAAAAAGAACCGAAGGCGAGAGTTTCGCTGCCCGCGTATAAAACCAAAGAAGCGACAGGTTAATATTGTTTTTACAACTAAAGAAAAGGCAAGAGACAATATAAAAATTCTCTTGCCTTTTTTTATTTGTGTTTTCTGTCAGGAAAACTATTGTTTTTTGATGCTTTCAAAGAATTTCTTCAAATCGGCAGCGTGTTTTTCCATACTTGTTTTTTCGGCATAAGAAATGGCTAAAACGGGTTTTTTCGGAGTTTTGATGATTGTCATATCCCAGATAATGTCTTTGCCGTCAGCATCTTTGCCGGTTCCGCTGCTGCTGGTCAGTTCCATTCCGTCCTGCGTTCCTTTTTCTCCGTCCTGCGTGATTTTGACATCCGTGATGTATTCGTCGAGTTCATTCGCCGCAGCTTTGACGGCGGCTTCGTAATCGCCGCTTGCCGGTACGTTAAAGCGCACTTCAACGCCTTCGTCTTCGGTCATTACGATGGTATCTTCGCCGTCTTTGCTGAATTTGAAACCTTTCGGCACGATCATCATAATTCCGGCATCGTCAATTTTAATGACATCTCCCGATGCCGTATCCGAAGATGTGTTGGCTGCCGGTTTGTTGGTTTCTGCCGGTTTATTTGCGGCGTTTGAATTCGTCGTATTGGTTACACGGCTGTATTTGAATTTCCGGCTGAATTGCAGCCTGAAAAAGCGAGTGCGAGCATTGCAATGCTCAAAGTCGAAACAATTAAAAGTTTCATATTTTCTGTTTTTCTGATTCCTGTAAATTAAAGATTATAAAATGCCGGAATAAAAAATATTTTCTTTTCAAGCAAGCAGAAAATACTACCACTTTAAAAACTTTTTGCAAGCCGAAAACGCACAGAAACAGCATAAACCGAATAAATATTTATGCTGTTTTTTCTTTTTTTTAAGTTATTGATTTATAAGTTATTTAGCGGAATTAGAATTTGTCGCGGATTCTTTGATAGCGTCAAATTCCGGACTTTTATTGGTCAATTTCCATTCGCCGTTTTCTTTGACGAATTCAACCCTTATGCCGTTCGGCATAGTTTCGGTTCTGATTTCGGCAACCGCTTTGTCGCCCTCGATTTTTTCGTTTCGCGCAGTGCATTGATTGATGTCTTTAATCGGATCAAGCTTGGACAAAAATTCTGCCAGAGACTTTATATTTTCTTCTTTCATATCCTTTTCAAAGACCATTAAAGTTTCCCGCGAATGAATTTTATGCAATGCGGCATCATCTTTTTTGATTATCGCTTCGCAATACGCTTTGATGACGGGCGTTAGAGTCGGCGCATCGTTGGTCGTCGCGGCTTCCGGCGTTTTGGTTGTTCCGAGTGTATCATTAGCGTTTGTTTTTATCGGCGTATTCGTATTCGCTGAATTTGCATTCTGATTTTTATTTACCTCTTCAGAACCGCCGCAACCGAAGGTTAAAAGGGAAAAAGTTAAAAAAAATGTAAAAATTATTGCTTTAAATCGCATTTTATTCTCCTAAAATACTAAAATTGATGTTAAATTTACTTTCTAAAAAAAAGAAGTATAAAACAAAAACAGCAATGAACAAAACTTATCAAACCGAAATATATCGCACCTTTCTAATAAACGGCTTGCCCGAACCGCTTACTCCGGCAAGCAGTCATTTGCAGATTTTCGATAATTATATCGAAAACACGAGAATTCGCCTGCGTTCGATCCGCATTCCCGAAGATAATAAATGGACCTGGGTTTTGCAGCAGCGTTTTCCGGCGAAACCGGAAGATTTTTCCGTCTGGAAATCTTCGCGAATTTTTCTCAATGAAAATGAATATCAGGTTTTTGAACAATTTGAAGGCAGGGAACTTCGCAAAAATCGTTATTTTCACGAGCTTGACGGCAAAGAACTCGAATTTGATATATTTCTCGGAAAGCTTTGGGGATTAAATCTGATGAACGTCTATTTTGAAACGACCGAAGAAATGCAGGATTTTCAATTGCCGCCGTTTGTCGTTTATGAGGTTACGAATTACGAATTTTTTACAGGTGCATCGCTGATCGGAAAATCATTTACCGATGTTCAACTC
>CAYUGW010000009.1:0-21780 GCA_964444245.1 uncultured Blastocatellaceae bacterium
AATACCGACGGCAGCGTTGATCAGACGTTTTCCTATTGCAATTGCGGTCTGCTTGCAGTGGAAAATGTCGCTTTGCTGGCAAACGGTCAATACATTGCGGCTGGAAGCAACGGTCTCGCAACAATGATTCGCCTCAATTCCGACGGCAGTATTGATCCGACTTTTGTTTCGGGGACACCGCCGAATCCCTTTGGAGGTTCGTCTATGACGGTGGTCGGCATTCAACCTGACGGTAAAATTCTCGCTATTCGGAGGCAAATTGCAGTAATTGTTGTAACAAATATTGAATATAGTTTATATCGGTTTAATCAGGACGGTTCTTATGACAATAGTTTTTCTCCAATAGGGTTAAACTCCGGTAGAACTGCCGGAGCAACTTCAGGAGGAGTTATATTTCTGCCTGACGGAAAATTTTACCTGGCAATGAGTTTATCTTCCGGATTGAATAATAATGGATGGGTTAGACGATATAATCCGGATGGGACTCAGGATACAACCTGGGAAGCTCCTACTTTTAGCTCTTCTCAATCCTCTGTAAGTGCAATCTCAATTGATGCAAACGGTAATTTGCTTGTCGCCGGAAAATGGAGTACTGTCAACGGTTTATCGAAAGCCAACTTGATCAGACTTCTGCCAGCCGGAAATGTTGATATTGATTTTTCTCCAACGGTCAGTATTGCAGGTACCGGTGTCAAATCTCTAGCGGATGGAAAGATACTTCATTCTCAACAGGTGGATGTAGCCGGAATATCGAAACTCTTTCGTCTCAATTCCGACGGCACGCCGGACAATACATTTTTGCTGGATCCGATGGTTGAATCGCTTTCAAACAAATGGGTACTCGATGCTTCCGGGAAAATAATTTTTCTCGGTTTATTAAGCGACCAAACAAGGAAGTTTGTCAGACTCTTACCCGACGGCGTAATTGACTCGACTTTTAATCCGAATGTTACCGTTTTCGGAACGATAAATGCAATGGTGAGACAAACGGATGGCAAGGTAACAGCAGTCGGAATGTTTTCGCAAATGAACGGAGTTTCGCGTTCGGGTATCGCACGAATTGATTCCGAAGGAAATCTCGACCCGTCATTTGATCCCGGAACGGGATTTAATACCGCGCCAAGTACGCTTGTAATTCAAAGCGACGGCAAAATTCTGGCAATCGGTTCATTTTCCAATTACAACGGCACTGCGCGTTCGTCAATTGCGCGAATAAATCCGAACGGCACTTTGGACGAGGGATTTGCGCCAATCGTCTCAGGCGTTAGCGGAATATCTATCCAATCGGACGGAAAGATCATCATTTCAGGCAGTTTTACAAATGTCAACGGAACGGCTCGCACGCGTGTCGCACGGCTGGAAACAAACGGCGATCTGGACAATTCCTTCAACGCGACAATCGGAAGCGGGAATGTTCTAAGGACAATCGCCCAGGCAGACGGAAAAATTATGATTGCCGGCGGTTTTTCCGGCGTGAACGGATTTAACCGTACGAACCTGGTGCGGCTCAATTCGGACGGCAGTCTTGACCAGACATTCAACGCGTCCACCATAACTGTTAGAGGACTCTGGATACAGCCCGACGGTAAGTATATTACCGCAACGACCTCGACATTGACTCGCAGAAATCCGGACGGCTCGATTGACAATACTTTTGTTTCGACGGAATTTTCCGACAGTTCGTCTTCCGATACGCAAATTCATTCCGTTTTAATCAGGGCGGACGGAAGTTTGATCGTCGGCGGAGAATTCGATTGGGTCGGCGGTTTTCCGCGAAGGAATTTGACCCGTTTGAAACCGAATGGTGAATTAGATCCTTTATTTTTGATTGTCGGAGCTAATGAGCAGGTTCGCACTATCATTCCGACAGAAGAAAACAAGATTCTGATCGGCGGGGAATTTACGAAAGTCGAACAAACATCGCAACCGGGAATTTCGAGATTGATCGTCAATCAGTTCCGCTCAATTACTCCGTTTGATTTCGACGGTGACGGAAAAGCCGATATATCTGTTTTCCGACCGTCTGAAAATAAATGGTATATTTTCCGAAGTTCGGATTTTGCTATTGCTCAACCGATATTTGGAATCAGCGGCGATCTTCCCATACCGTCCGATTTTGACGGCGACGGCAAAACGGATCTGGCGATTTTCCGTCCGTCGCTCGGTGATTGGTGGTATCAAAGCAGTTTTAATAATGCACAGATCGCCACCCATTGGGGAAACAGTACCGATATTGCGTTGCCGTCAGATTTTGACGGAGACGGACGTGCCGATTACGTTGTTTTTCGTGCGTCGGTAAATCACTGGTATCGGATGAGCAGTGCCAATGGCATAATGTCAAACAAAAGTTTCGGCTTGGCGGGAGACAAACCGCTGATCGGCGATTTTGACGGCGACGGAAAATCCGATCTCGCGATATATCGTCCGTCAACCGGAACGTGGTGGTATCAATCAAGCGTTGATAATTCGCAGCGAGCGGCACAGTTCGGAATTGCAACCGACATACCTGTTCCGGCGGATTATGACGGCGACGGAATAATGGATTTAGCGGTTTATCGTCCTTCGACGGGTGTCTGGTATATTTTCAACAGTTCGACCGGACAGGTAACGATCGTCGGATTCGGATTAGCGGAAGACAAACCGGTAGCGGCGGATTATGACGGCGACGGTAAAGCGGATATTGCGGTTTATCGTCCTTCGACGGGCGTTTGGTATCTGCTTCGATCGACGGAAGGATTCACGGCATTTCAGTTCGGAATCAGCACGGATATTCCGATTCCCAATGCGTTTATTCAGTAATTCGGAAAATTACCGTAAACATAAAAAAAGAGCAGAAAATTTCCTGCTCTTTTTTTATTGGAACAAACAATAAATTTATTCATCATCATCGTGCGTTCTGATTCTGCCGTCGACTTTTGCCTGTTCGATCACTTTTGCCTGCAGATTTTGCGGCAGCGGGTCGTAATGCGAAAACTGCATATGATAAGAGCCGCGCGCCTGCGTTACGGAGTTTAGTTTCGATTGATAATCGAGCATTTCCGATAAAGGCACCTGCGCTTTGATAACCTGCTGTTTGCCGCGCATATCCATTCCCTGAACTCGTCCGCGCCGCGAATTGAGATCGCCCATAATATCGCCCGAAACTTCCTGCGGGCAGAAAACCTCGACTTCCATAATCGGTTCGAGCAAGGTCGGACGCGCTTTTTCCATGGCGTTGCGGAACGCCTTTCGTCCGGCGGCACGGAATGAATGTTCGTCCGAATCAACCGTGTGATAACTGCCGTCAACGAGCGTAACCTTAAAATCAACCAGCGGATAACCGGCGATTGCGCCGTTTTGAGCGGCTTCGATAATTCCTTTTTCGATTGCCGGGCGGAAATTTTGCGGAACTGCGCCGCCGAAGATTTTGTCAACCCATTCAAATCCGCTGCCGCGCTCCAATGGTTCGAAAACGCATTTGCAGTCGCCGAATTGTCCACGCCCGCCGGATTGTTTTTTATGTCTGCCCTGAACTTCGATCTGCTGCGTAATTGTTTCTTTATAAGGAACTTTCGGCGGATGAAGATCGACCTCGACGCCGTAGCGGTTTTTTAGTTTATCAACGACCGTTTCGATATGAAGCTGTCCCGAACCGCTCAAAATAAATTCGTTGGTCTGTGCGTCGCGCTGGAATTTCAAACTCGGATCTTCTTCTAAAATCTTATGAAGCGCGGTGCTGATTTTATCCTCGTCGGCGCGTGATTTCGGCTCGATGGCAAATGAAATCGCCGGTTCGCGGTATTTTACGTTCGGATAAACGATCGGATTGTTTTTGTCGCACAGCGTGTCGCCGCTTTGTGTTTCTTTGAGTTTGACGACCGCGATAATATCACCCGTCTGCGCCGTCGGAACTTTATCGAGCGTTTTTCCCTGAAGAACATGCAGTGCGCCGAGCCGTTCCATTGTTTCGCGCGTTGAATTATAAACGGTCGCATCGGAATCGATTTTGCCCGAAACAACCTTCATCACGTTGATTCTTCCGGCAAACGGATCGGCTATCGTGCGGAAAACGAAGGCTGAAAAAGGTTCTTCATTTTTATATTTGCGCGAAATGCGTTCGCCCTCCATTCGGTTGTCGGCAAAACCCGATTCGGCTTCGTGTGTCGAAGGATTCGGCGCGAATTCGACGATGTGATTGAGCAAAATTTCCAGCCCGACGAGAGTTTCCGAAGAAACCGCGTAAACCGGGCAAAGGCGGCTTTTGGCAATCGCTTTCGCCAGATTCGGGATCACATCTTCTTCTTCCAGAGTTCCCTGGTCGAAGTATTTTTCCATAAGCGCGTCATCGGATTCGGCGACGAGTTCGATGATTCTTTCTCTGGTCGAATCAACAAGTTCGCGCCCCGCGTCGGGAATCGGAATTTCCTTTGCCTTGCCTTTTTCGTCAAATTCGTAAGCCTTCATATGGACGACATCAACCACACCGCGAAAATCGGCTTCTTCGCCGATCGGCAGTGTAAACGGGACGATCGAGCGGGCGAAACTGTCGGTTGCCGTTTCAACGGCGTGTCCGAAATCGGCGCGTTCCTTGTCCAATTTATTAATCACCATAAAACGCGGCAGCAAGAATTCGTTGGCATAATTCCAGGTTCGCTCGGTCTGAACTTCGATGCCGTTCACGCCGTCAACCGTAACCAGCGCACAGTTTGAAACGCGGCACGCCGGACGCGCGTGCGCGACGAATGCGGCATATCCGGGCGTGTCTATAAAATTGATTTTCGTGTCCTTATATTCGAGGTGCGCGAAATTGTTGTTAAGGGAAACTTTTCGCTCGATCTCGTCTTCGTCGTGATCGGTAACGGTTGTTCCATCGGTTACTTTTCCCCAGCGCGGTGTGCTTCCGGCAACATACAGCAGGGAACTGACGAGCTGGGTTTTACCCGCGTCGCCGTGTCCAATGACAGCCAGATTTCGTAAATTTTCGGTTTCGAATGCTTTCATTTTCGGCAAAATCTCCTTTTTTAAAAAGTTCAAAGTTTCAAGTTCAAGGTTTCAAGTTCAAGGTTAAAGAGTTTCATTTTTACAACTTTGAACCTTAAACTTTGAACTTGAAACTTTGGTTATTGGTAAGAATTAAATTTATCCGACTCCGCAAAAGATAGCAAGAAGAGGGCAAAAATTATTTAACCGAAAAATGTTCTTTACAAACCCCGAGAGTAAGATTTAATATACAACCTGTCTTTTAAGTTAAATGCAAAATTTAGCGCAGTTGTTAATAGATTATTCTTCCGCCCGTGTTTGTTTGAAAATTTTAGTTTGATCTATTAAACGAAAAAAATCCCAACGAGATAAATGCTTTTTAATTTGCTCAGTAATTAACCCTATAGTTGTATGAGTAACGAAAAAATAAAATCAAATATATTGATTATTGATGATGAGCCTCTTATCAGAAATTTAATCGAAGAAATCCTGAAGGATGAATATATTTGTAAAACAGCCGGTTCTGCCGAAGAATCCTTAAACATTCTTCAAACTCATAAATTTAATCTGGTATTATCGGATATTAATTTAGGCGGTATGAGTGGTATTGAATTAATACCGCATATCCACGATTCTGCACCGGACACCGTGATTATGATGATCAGCGGTGAAAAGACGATAGAAAATGCCATCAGTGCCATGCGGCTCGGCGCATTCGATTACATCGGCAAGCCGCTCGATCTCGATCACATCGAAGTCGCCGTCAAACGTGCGCTCGAACATCATTCGCTGCTTGTTGCCAAACGTCTCCACGAAACCGAACTCGAAGCATTGGTCAAGCAGCGCACCGAACAGCTTCTTTATCTTTCTTATCACGACGCTCTGACCAATCTTCCGAACAGTGTTTTATTTGAAGACCGGCTTTCGCAGTCAATCGTTCAGGCAAACCGCAACGACTATTCGCTGGCAATGTTTTATTTATCAATTGACCGCTTCGATCAGATTTATGACACCCTCGGACATAAACTCGGTTACGAATTGTTAAAGGAAGTTGCCGCCAGATTAAGAGCCAGCGTTCGGGAAGATTGCACGATTGCCAGATTCGAAGGCAACGAATTCGCTTTGCTGATCTCGCAAATAAAAGGCACGGAAGATGTCGTTGATATGGCTAATGATATTTCCAAAGCTCTTGAATATCCCATTTTTATAGATAAAAAAGAGATTTTTGTTTCATTCAGCATCGGCATCAGCCTGTTTCCCGATGATGCTTTGGACGAACATAAATTGCTCAAAAACGCGAGTGCCGCGCTTGCCAGAGCTAAGGAACAAGGCGGAAACAATTACCAGTTTTATATCAGCGGGATGAATGAAAAAGCCCTCAAACGCCTGACGCTGGAAAATAATCTGCGAAAAGCCATCGAGCGCGAAGAATTCGAACTTCACTACCAACCGAAATTGGACGTTAAATCCGGTAAAATGATCGGAATGGAGGCTCTGGTTCGTTGGCGAAGTCAGGATTTGGGTTTGGTTTCGCCCGGAGATTTTATTCCTCTTGCCGAAGAAACGGGTTTGATTATTCCGATCGGCGAATGGGTTTTGCGAACCGCTTGTCATCAACATAAATTGTGGAATGAAAAAGGTTTCGATCCGGGCGTGATGTCTGTAAATCTTTCGGCGCGGCAATTTCAAGAGCAAAATTTATTGGAAGTTGTCAGCGAAATAATAAAAAAAACCGGAATCGATCCGACCTGTCTCGAACTCGAACTGACCGAAAGTTATTTGATGAGAAAACCCGAAGATTCGATCAAGACTCTGAACGCTTTGAAAGATTTGGGCATAAAATTATCCATTGACGATTTCGGCACCGGGTATTCATCCCTGAGTTATCTGAAACGTCTGCCGATTGACATACTGAAAATTGACCAATCATTTGTTCAGGACGTAACGAGCAATCCCGATGATGTCGAACTTGTTTTGGCAATCACGACGCTTGCTCATAATCTGCGGTTAAAAGTTATTGCCGAAGGTGTGGAAACAAAAGAGCAACTGGATTTTCTGAAAAGTATCAAATGCGATGAATGGCAAGGCTATTATTTCAGTAAACCTGTAGCTCCCGACATATTCGAACAGTTATTTTTTCTGAAGTCACAAACGAATAATTCCTCAAACTCTTTCGGCGGAGATTAAACGGCAAATGAAAGAAAAACTGAAATTGCTTAATATCGAAGATTCGGAAATGGATACCGAATTGCTTATTCTTCATTTAAAGAAGGAGGGTTATGATATTGATTATAAAAGAGTCGATAACCTTCAGCAGTTGGAAGAAGCCCTGACCAATGAAGAATGGGATGTAATCATAAGCGATTATTCGATGCCGGGTTTTAGTGTTGATGAAGCGTTGAGGTTTGTTAAACAAACCGGTTCGGATATTCCTTTTATCGTAATTTCCGGGACCATCGGCGAGGAAAAAGCCGTCAAGGTAATGCGTGCCGGAGCCAGCGATTACCTGATGAAGGACAATCTCAAACGGCTTGCCCCGGCAATCGAACGCGAATTGCAGGAAGCGGAAAACCGCCGCCACAAAAGAGAATCCGAAAAATCACTCCAAGAAAGCGAAAAACGGCTTAAACTGGCTTTATCCGCCGCTAAAATGGGTGTTTGGGAATGGAACATTCCGACCGGGCAAACGATCGGTTCATCGGAATTTTATAACATTTGGGGACTCGGGCATTCTGTTATAGAAAAAAAAGAAATCGAGAAAGCCATTCATCCTGAAGATTTAAGCTATGTTTTGCAGAATGTCCGCCGGGCAATTGAAAAACACGAATTATATGAAGTGGAATTTCGTTTCAACCGAAACGGCGAGATCAGATATGTTTCGAATCTCGGCGTAACGGAATATGACGAGCAGGGAAATCCGCTGAAAATGTACGGAACGATTCAGGACATCACCGACCGCAAGCAATCCGAAAAGGAATTACGTGAAAGCGAACAGCGTTTCCGCGCTTTGGCTTCGAGCGCACAACTTGTTTGGAGTTCGGATGCCGACGGGTTTATTCAGAAGCCGGATTCTTCGCTCGACCGCGAGGCAATTTCAAAACTTTCCGAATCGGAATATTACTGGTGGCTCGAGTTGGTTCATCCTGAGGAACGCGAATTCACCCTTGAAAAATGGAAGGAATCGGTCAAAACTCGGGAAATTTATGAAATTGAAAATCGAATAGCGGATGAAGACAATGGTTATCGTTATTATTACATTCGCGCCGTTCCGGTATTTAATGAAGACGGAAGTGTGCGTGAATGGGTCGGGATGAATCTTGATATTACCGAACGAAAATTAGCCGAAGAATCTCTGCACAAAAGCGAAGCGAAATTGATACAGGCGCAAAAACTCGAATCGGTCGGACGGCTTGCCGGCGGAATTGCTCACGATTTTAACAATATGCTGACCGCCATCAACGGTTACAGCGATCTGGCTTTGAGAAAATTACCTCCGAACGATCCGCTGCGGCATTATATCGAGGAGATCAAAAAATCGGGCGAACGCTCCGCTTCTCTGACGCAGCAGCTTCTGGCTTTCAGCCGGAAACAGGTTTTAAAGCCGAGAATCATTGACATTAATAATATAATCCATGAAACGCATTCGATGCTGAGCCGGCTGATCGGCGAAGATATCCAATTCGAATCGAATCTCGCGCCCGACATTAAACGGATAAAAGTGGATGTCGGACAACTCTCGCAAGTGATTATGAACTTGATCGTCAATGCGCGGGACGCGATGCCCGATGGCGGTAAACTGACGATTGAAACCGCCAATGTCGTGTTTGATGAACAGTTTTCCGAATTTCATTTTGAAGCCAAAACCGGACGATATGTGATGCTGGCGGTTTCCGACACCGGAATCGGGATGAGTAAGGAAGTTCAAAAAAATATCTTTGAACCGTTTTATACGACCAAAGAAGTCAGCAAAGGAACGGGTTTGGGATTATCAACCGTTTACGGAATCGTTAAACAGTCGGGCGGTTATATCTGGGTTTACAGCGAACCCGGTGAGGGAGCAATTTTTAAGATATATTTCCCGCAGGTCGAAGATGATGTAAAACCGGTTGCCGAACGCGAACCGTCCGCTTCATTTCATCCGGGCAGTGAAACCGTCCTTTTGGCTGAAGACGAAGATATGGTGCGAAATCTTTGCCGGCAGGTTCTCGAATCGTGCGGCTATCGGGTGATCGAAGCCCAAAACGGCATCGAAGCTCTGGAATTATTTAAGGAAAATTCGGCAAAAATCGATATATTGATGACCGATATCGTAATGCCGAAAATGGGCGGCAAGGAATTAGCCGAGAATCTGAGGAAATTGTCGCCGGATTTGCCGATTCTTTTTATGTCCGGCTATCCGGATGATGCGGTCGTACGGCACGGGATCATTGATGCCGATATGAATTATCTTCAAAAACCCTTTACATTTAATGCTTTAACTCAGAAAGTCAGGGAATTATTGGATAACCGAGATTAGCTTAATCAAAGGCAAAAATAATCCCCTGTAAACGTCTAGTGTCGCTGGTTGCATCACATAGCGTGAGACTTACGCTGCTGTTCAGTGCAGAATATAATAAATAAAAATTTTATGAGGATACTAATGCAAAGCAAGAAAAACTGGTTGAAGCTATTTTTAACATTATTGATAATTTGGACATTTTTACTCGGAGGTTTATTAAGTCAGGCACAGGATTTTGTGATTTCAAGCGATATCGGCGGCAGTTCGAGCGTTTTTTCCTTTCCGAAATCTAGAAAAGCACCTAAAAAATATGTTGCTCCCGCCCGACGCGCGGTCGTCAGGAAAACTCAGGTTCAGCGCGTTGCCACCAGAGCTAAAATCCGCAAGCAATATGACACTCTGGCAAAAGTAACGACGCGGCGCGATAAAATCGAGATTATCAAACCCGAAGATTTGATTCCGCGTGAAGATCCCGATAAAGCGTCTCTAGCCTTAACCGGCGCGGCGCAGTATTATTTCAACGAAAACGAAATTGATAAATCAATCGAATATTTCAGAGAAGCCTATAAACTCAATCCGAAGAATGATCTTGCCAAACTCGGTTTGAGCGATGCCTTGACCCGAAGAGGCGATGACTGGCTCAATGCCAAAGAAGTAAAAGTCAAAGCCGCCGAAAATTTCTACACCGAAGCCATCTCGCTAAATGCCGAAAATTCAGCCGCATTTGTCGGTTTGGGCGAAGTTTATGATGAACTCAATGATGCGGAAAAAGCCATCACTAATTATGAAAGAGCCTTAAAGATCGATCCGGCTTTGAGCGGAATAAATGCCCCGCTCGGAATTTTGTATTATCAAGCGGGCGAGATTGCCAAAGCCGATGTTCTGTTGAAAAAAGCACTCGCGACCGAACCGAATGACGCGCAAACACAATATTTTTCAGGTTTGGTTAATTTTTCGCAAAATCGAGATCAGGATGCCGAAAAAGCGTTTCTCCGATCAATCGAATTAGAACCGGAATTCGCCGAAGCGCATTATTATTTGGGTTCGACGCTCGCCCGTTCAGACCGCGAAAAGGATGCGATTGCCCGGTATAACGAAGCCGTCAAATTAAATCCGAAATATGTCGAAGCGTGGTTTGATCTTGGCGCGGCTTATTTTAATACCGAAGAATATCAACAATCGGTTGACGCTTACCTGCAAACGGTAAAACTCAAAAACGATTATGTCGAAGCCTACATCAATCTGGCGGATTCCTATCGGATGTTAGCCGATAATGAAAAAACGATTAAAGGAAAATACGGTTTGTTGGGGCAGGCTCTGAGCCGCTATTCGATGGGGTTGACCTTTATACAGAACAATCCGAAATTGGGCGAACAATTTTCTACCGACGAACTCGCCGATATTCACAGCCGCTACGGTTACGCTTTGGGCGAACATAATATGCTCTCGAGCGCACAGGGAATCCGGCATAGTTGGGATAAATCAATCGATTCTTTAACAAAAGCGGCGGACATCAAACAAGAATCACTCGATTATGCAAATTTGGGCTGGGCGTATTATAATTCGGCACGAATTGATATAAACGCCAACCCGGATGCGGCGCGAATAAAACTATTACAAGCCAAAGCGCATCTGGAAAAAGCCAAATCTCTGAAACCGAATCAGATGGTTTTAACGGCGATTCGCGTCAATTTGGGAATCACTTCGATTGATCTGGGCGAGTTCAAAGCCGCGATCGAAAATCTTAAACCGGTTGCCGACAGTCGTCAGGATTGGGCGTTTTCCAATTATTCGCTCGGCGTTGCGTATTTCAAAAACGGCGATCTTAATAATGCCATCGCGCAGTTTAAGCGAGCGGTTGGAAAGGAAAAAAACTATGTTGCGGCTTGGTCGGGACTCGGCAATGCCTATCTGAAGAAAAACGATCAGAAGGAAGTCCGAAAGGTCATTGACGAACTTAAGAAACTCGGCACAGGCGCATCAATAAATGAAGCGAATAAACTTCAATTTTTGTTGTCGCAGCTAAACTGAAGTTACCAGTTTAGAAATTTTTCTTATCGAGTATTTTTTGAGCCGGAAGTTAAGATGAAAAAAATCTTGACTTCCGCTTTTTATATTGAACAGATGTCATACACCATACAAATCCGCCAAAATGTTTTGCTTGCCCCGTTTACAACGCTGAAAATCGGCGGAAATGCGCGTTTTTTCGTGTCTGCGGAAAATGAAGATCAAGTTATCGAAGCCTTTAATTTTGCCAAAGAAAATTCGTTCGAGCTTTTTATTCTGGGCGGCGGCAGCAATATTTTAATTTCCGATAAAGGTTTTGACGGGCTTGTTTTGCAAATTGCAATCAAGGGAATTTCGACAGACACTGAAAGTTCCGGAAAAACAAATATAACGGCGGGCGCGGGCGAAGATTGGGATGCCTTCGTCCGATTTTGTGTGGAGAAAAATTTTCAGGGAATCGAATGTTTGAGCGGAATTCCCGGTCTGGTCGGCGGAACTCCGGTGCAGAATGTCGGAGCTTACGGGCAGGAAGTTTCGGAAACGATTGTTTCGGTCAGATGTTTTGATCGAAAAACCTTCGGAATCGTCGAAATGAACAATACCGAGTGTAAATTTGCGTATCGAAAAAGTATTTTTAACACGACCGATCTGGAAAGATTTATTGTTTTATCCGTTAAATACGCTTTAAATGTTGCCGAAAACCCGAAAATTGTGTACGCTGATTTGCAAAAGCATTTCGACGAAAAAAATCCTACATTAAAAGAAACACGCGAGGCGGTCTTAGCGATTCGTGCCTCTAAGTCAATGGTTATTGATGAAAACGATGTAAATTCGAGGAGCGCGGGTTCTTTCTTTAAGAACCCGGTTGTTTCAAAGGAAATTTTTGAGAAAGTCGTAGAAAAAGCCCGAAACTTAAAGATAATCGATGAAAATCAAAATCTGCCGTTTTACAAAGCGGGCGGGGAAAACGTAAAAATTCCCGCCGCCTGGCTGATCGAGAATTCGGGATTTCAGAAAGGTTTTACGAAAGGGAACGCCGGACTTTCGACCAGACACACGCTGGCAATCATCAATCGGGAAAATGCGACCGCCGCCGATATTTTGGATTTAATGACTGAAATTCAGAACACGATCAACCGGAATTTCGGTATTTTGCTGATTCCCGAACCGGTATTTGTCGGATTTTGATGAAACAAATCGGGCGGAAAGTTTGTAGAATAATAAAAAGAGAATTTATTTGACGGCTTTGGCGAAATAAAAAGTGAGGATGTGAGGCGACCGATATTGATGAGATAAGACATTGATTGATGCTTCAATGTCGGGCAAAAAATGCCTTCTAAAGAGTAATGAGTTTTTTTGGTGTTTTGTTACAAAAAAAAATCATAAAAAGTAAAAATTCGCCGGATAATTAGTTTGTAAATTAAGGTTCTTAATAATTTCAGATTTCAAATTTCAGATTTCAAATTAAAGATTAAAAAGAATTTCCTAAAAATAGTCGGGAATGAAGATGTAAAAAATTTAATTTACAGAGCAATAAGTAGAGCATTTTTTAAGTTTTCTTATAAATGATTTTTGACTGATAAACTTTTTGATTCGGTTTTCAATTTGAAATCTGAAATCTGAAATCTGAAATTCATCAGAATATTAAAAAACGGACTTATAAAACAATTCGAATCAGCCGATGTGTCCGCATAACCGACTGTAAATGAAGCAATCAAATACTTTAACACAAGAAAATTTCCACACTCTGTTAAATTGGTTTTCGCCCGACAGGGATGAAGCCGGCGAACGCTACGAGCAGATCCGGCAGGGTTTGATCAGATATTTTCAATTTCGCGGCTGCCTAAACCCGGATGTCTTAGCCGATGAAACGATTACGCGTGTTGCCGTAAAACTTCCGACGTTTGATATGAGTAATAATGTAAAAACAATTACCTATTTTTACGGTTTCGCCAAAAATATTTATCTGGAATACCGGAAAAAAACGGCGAATAAGGAAATCGGAATCGAATCGGTTGCTTTTTTACCGGATAAAACTTCGATTGAAGGTGAAAACCGGGAAGAAATTGTTTTTGATTGTTTGGAAAATTGTTTGGCTCGATTGCCTTCCGATGAAAGAGATTTGCTTTTGCAGTATTACAGTAAAAATAAACAGGAAAAATTCGAATTAAGACAAAATCTTGCCGCTGAGTGGAATTTGAAAAAGGGAACTCTTCATACGAAAATCCATCGGCTCAAATTAAATCTCGGACAATGTGTAAGGAAATGTTTGGCTGAAAAAAGTTTGTAAGATATTAAACATTTTTGACATTACTGCTAGAAGTGAGTGTATCGGACGGAAACTATGAACGAGAAAGCGAAAAAAAACAGGCAATATCTTTTGGGAAATCTTTCCGAAGATAAAGCCGAGAAAATTGATTTACAGATAATTTCCGACGAAAATTCGGTTGACGAATTAACAAAAGCCGAAGATGATTTGATGGAAGAATTTCTGGACGGAGAATTGTCCGCCGCCGAACTCGAATTATTCAAACAAAATTTTCTGATTTCGGAAGAAAGAACAGATCGCCTTAAACAAATTGCCTTGCTAAGAACTTATGCTCAAAAAAAAGTCGATCAAAACGCATTAAAGGCAGAAAACGCGGTTGAGCCGGAAGGTTTTTTTCGGAAAATAATCACGGTTTTTGCACTCAACCAGCGACCCAGCACGGCTATTTTCGGAGGTTTGATAATCGTCCTGACGGGTATTCTTCTGTGGCAGTCATTTATTCAAAATCCGGCAAATCAAGCCGGTTCATGGCAAAGCGAAATAATCGCGCTGAACCGGCAGGATTTGAGCAATTTGGAAGATTATAAGGATTTGACGAATTTGAGTCTGGCGGCGGGAACAATGCGGGATTCGGGCGGTGCGAATAATTTATCCGGCGAAAATCTGACCGGAAATGTTTTAATCCGGCTTGCCGTTCCTTCGGATTTGGCACAAGAAAATGTTTTTAATGCAAAAATTACCGCCAATGAAAAAGATGTGATGACGATTGACAAAATCCGCATATATGATAACAAAAGCGGCAAGGAATTCAGATTGCTTCTGCCGAAATCTTTGCTCGAAAAAGGCGAATACAAAATCGAAGTTCTGCCCGAAAATACAAAAGCTCTGCCGGCAAAATATACATTTATCGTGAAATAATTTTTTTGCCTTTTCTCCGTTTGAAAAAAGCGAAAATCCCGACTGAAAATATCACCGGAATAAGTATCAAAAATAAAGGGGTGTAACTCCAGCCCCGGCTCGAAGAAATTTCCGGAACGCGCCGGAAATCGCCCTGCATCGTGAACGCCGCCCAGTAAAACGGCGATTTATAGCGTCCGCTTTCCCACAGCTTTTTCTGCGCTTTTTGCAGGGCTTTGGATGAAGTCGTTTTTTCTTCAGCGATGATTTGATAAAAATTTTTCATCAATTCGACGGTTGCCGCGTCTTCGACCTTCCAGAGACTCGACAGAACCGTTTTTGCGCCGACCTGCAAAAATGCGTTGTTCAAACTCAACAGTCCTTCGCCTTTTACCTCTTTGCCGACACCGGTTTCGCAAGCACTCAAAACGACCAGATCGGCGTTTAGATTCAAACCGTAAATATCCTGAAGGCGAACAAATTCATCGAGATTTTCGCGTTTTTCGCTAAAGCGCGAAAAAATAATGCCGGAAAGTTCCGGTCGCGTTTCATCAATCAAACCGTGCGTCGCAAAATGCAAAATCTTATAATCGGAAACATTTGCCTTGAGAAATTGCTCGCGGGTTGCCGCAAAACCCGTGAAAATATCCGAATTCGAAGCTCCGGCGATTTTTACAATGGAATCGCCTTCGTCTTTTGATTCGGAAAGACGCGGCAGGGAATCTAAGTTTTCGGCAAAACGCAGATTATCGCCCGCGTTTTCCTTTATATTTACGGCTGTTTCCGTCTTAACCGAAAAGCGCGAATCTTCTTCCGTAAAAACAGGATCGGAGAAAACCAGAAGTTTTTTTGAAGTTTCTTGGATCTGCCTTTGATTTTTTGCAATCAAGGCGAGCGTCGAAGCCGAAGGCTCGTAAATCACTTCATTTGAAAGCAAAATCGGTTCATCAGTGCCGGAATTCGGAAACGGCAAGGCGGAGACGGGCAAATAATGAAGTTTGCCGTCCGGCACGATAATCAGGCGTTTATGCGCTAATTTACCGGCGATTTGCCCGAACAGCATCCGGCTTAATTGCCGCGCCGCTTCGGGAAATTCATTATCCGCTTTGGTAATTCGCGCTTGATGATCTTCGAGGGTTTCATCTTTTTTTCTAATCCGTGCGCCGATCAGTTCGCGCAAAATTTCGACCTTCGATTCGATTTCGGCGCGGGCGGGAAGAATGTAGGAACTAACTTCATTTTTGCCGACCAGCCATAGATAACTTTCCGATGTGCCGAGCGAAAACTCCAAAAGCAGGGAATCTTCATCCAGAACCTCATTTTGAAATTCTTCGATATTAAACGGTTCGGGGTTTTTTATCGCCGAATAAACGGGGCTGTTTTGTTTGAGTTTTGCTTTGATGTCGGCGAGTTCGTTTTCGAGTTCGTGGAGTTCGCCGCTGATTTTGTCGGTTTCGCTTTTTTCCGCTTTGCGGCTCAAAAGAGAGGTTAATTTGTCGGCTTTGGCGTTTAACAAAACGCGGATTTCCTTTTCCCTCTTAACGGTTTCGGCATCCGCATCTTTTGTAAAATCGGCTTCCGAGAGCGATAACTTTTCAAGCATGAACCGCCCGCGCGATTTTTCTGCGGCTTGCAAGGCTTCAATCGCATAGTTTTTTTGAGGCGATTGTTGATCCATTTTCATCAGCAGATTAATATAGAGTTCATAACGGTCAAAGACGTTTGAGAGATAATTTGTCTGAAGTTTGCTGTTTGTCACATTATTGTATAAAGTTTCAGTAATTTTCAAAGATTCTTCAATTTGCAATAACGATTCGGTTAAATTGCCTTCGGTTAAATTCAAACCGGCAAGATTATATAAATTTTCGGCACCGGACAGCATATCCCGAATGTTGCGATTGGTTTCCAGAGCTGTATTGTAATAATTTCGGGCTGTAACAAAATCCCCTTTTTTTTCGAAGGCTTTCCCGAGGCTGTTTTCAACTTTCGGATATTTTATTTTGAGTTTTTTATAGACTTGAAATGCTGCTTGATAATTTGAGATAGCCTCGTCAAATAAGTTGTCTTTTAGTTTTAAATCACCCAAATCTTCTTTGATAATTGCTAAATAAAATTCGTCGTTTAGTTTTTCAGCCAAAGTTAATGCTTCGTCATATAGATTTTTCCCCAAAGCTTTTTCTCCCTTAAGATATTTGAGTTTTGCCAGACTTGGTAAGGTCGCTAGTTGTCCATACGGATAATTTGCTTTCTGATAAAATTCCAAAGCCCTCTGGCGGTAAATTTCTCCGAGACTTAATACTCCGTATTCCTCATAAATGGCGGCGATTGAATTATATAATTTTGCTCTTTCGAGCCATTCGAAATCTTGCGGAAAAAGTTCTTCGGCACGTTTATAAGCATCGAGAGCCTGCTGTTTTTCATCCATCAACATCGAAAGAAAGCCGATGCCGAAATGAGCAAGGGTTTGACCTCTAAGGTATTTAGCTTCCTGACACTTTCTTAAGGCTTCCTGCATTTTTTGCAAACCCGAAAGCGGCTGCCCTTCACGACCGTATGAAAATCCAATGAAAAGTAAAGTTTGAGTAATTAAAGAAACATCGTCTGTTTTTTCGGCAAATGAGTTTGCTTGTAGAAAATATTCAATGGTTTTTTTCATATCTCCATAATAAAAATTAAACATTCCGGCACTAAACAACGCGTATGCCCGTGCCGCATCGGTAGGCGAGGTTTTGCTTAAGTCGAGAGCTTGTTTGTAATAATTCTCGCTTTTCTTAACATCGCCTTTTTGTCTTGAAATCAATGAGAGCAAACTTAACGAAATTACTTTCCCTTCTGAGTAATCGTTTTTGCCGTCAATTTCTAAGGATTTATTTAATGCCTTAAAAGCCAAATCATAATCGGATACCAATTGCGATAATTTAGCAGCTTCACGCCAACAGAAAGATGCTTTTTTTAGTTCGCCGAGTTTAGTCCAATCTTCAGCCGCTTCCGAATATAAAATTATGGAGCGGCGATATGCTTCGCCGCTCCAAGTTTCACTCATTAGTTTTGCCGTTGATTCTTTATCCCGCACAGCTTCGCCGGTTAAATCTGCGGCAAAACCGTTTGAACTGTTGATGCTGCCGCAAACAAGCAGTAAAAACAAAAAACATAAAATTTTACGAACATTCGGACTAAAATTTTTCATAAACAATCAGACTGATTTCGGCAAAAATTTACTAACCCGGAGGAGTATGAATGTTTGTTCCGGTAAGATTGTGTCTAATTTCATATTTTAGATTCGAGTCGGTTTTGGTAAAGCCTGAAAGATTCCAAAAAGTTTGAATGTTTTTATAATTCATAAATTCAGCCAGATATAAGCCCAGAACCCCAAACATTTTATGAGTTCCGTTTTCCGGAATCCTGTGAGTCCCGTTTTCAGGTACTCTATGGGTTCCGTTTTCGGGTACTCTATGAGTTCCGTCGCCCACATTTTTTTCAAAAACAAGATTCTCGAAAACCATATTGGTATTATCGGTATTTTCCCCTAGCACAAAGTTACCTTTAATTATCCCGCTGGAAGGAATTTCGCTTACAATTGAGGAAGCTTGATCAGGGGCTTTTGATTTATCTTCGTAGGTATAAGAATAATATGTTATGCCCGTTTCTTCATTTTCTTTAATTTCTTTAGCTTTGCGGAAGCTGATTTCGCTGACATATTTAGAAATAAAACTATTCCATTTTTTCCCGGCTTCGGTATTTCTAATAAATATTAAATCATTGTAATTCTTTTTCGAGATGTTATAACCTGCTAACGACCATGGAAAAAACAGCGATATTCCATTTGAATATTGATATTTACCGCCACTGAAACCGCTTAAAATAATACATTTTCTGATGTGTTTCAAGACCTCATCACAACTTTCAATAATTTTATCAAGCACCTCAAATGAGTTATCCGCGAATTCATCTTTTAATGATTTGATTTCGTCAATTAACAGTTGGCAAAAATCTCCTAAATCAATATTTTGCTCCATCATAAAAGATTGACATTTCCAATGGGTTTGCAAAATGACCCGATTCATTTGCTTATAAATTGTGCTGGCAGGGTCTTTGAAACATTCAAGCAGATTTTCCGCCAGATTCTTAAATGGCGTTTCAATTTCGTGCAAAACATTTAAGTCCCAAGCCGCCATATCAACTGAAATTTCTCCAAGTGTGTATTTATCCTGTCGCAAAATAAAAGTTTTAACAAATTGTTTGGCAATGTCGTTTACGGGAAAACCTGTGGAATTGCCTGTCAAATTACCGAGAATTTGTGCGTAAGACCAACCGGCGTTTGGAAGACTGCCTTCTGATGCGATCATTGTATTTGCGACCGAGTTAAATTGATAACCGACCTCAAGCATACTCATTACACAACTGTCGAAGCCTAAAATTTCCAGTTTCTTGCCGAGTATTTCCGTAGTTTCACTTTTTAGTTTGGCATCATCCCATTGTTCGGACTTCTCTTTTTGTTTTGTTTTTGCAATTTCCAACAGCTTATCTTCGGTTTGGGTTATCCTTTCAAGTAACCAGTTAAGTTTCGGTAAAGTCATATAATAATTCGATTTTTCATCTTTCATAAAACCGATACTTTGAAAACCGAAAGAATGACCTGAAAAGATCAATGCGTAATTAGTTGCTTTGCGTCCGTAAAAAAGTCGATCATCTTCTTTATATTCTACTTTATTCACACACCAATCAACAAAATTAATAACCGACCTTGCCATCGCCGAATTCTCGTCAAATTCAGGCTTTACGTCAAATAATTTATTTTCAATTTTGTGGGAACGGTAATATTTATGTGGATTTTCAGGATCTGAAAAGTCACAGTATAAAGTTGGAATAGCAGGGGAATATCCATCATAATACACAAAAAGATTCAAGGAATCGTTGTTTTCCTTTACAATGTCTTTTATTTGTTGAAGAGCATAAGCCATATCCACACTTAAATTATTATCACCAGCCATATAGACCATTATTGTCCAATCTTTCATTTTTTTTCTCCTGATTTTGAATTTTTTTGTAAAAAGAAAAAGTAAATCCTTTTGTTTATTAATGTTATTTTCGGTCAAAACATTACAAACTGATGTTATTCTGAATCAGAATAATGGAAAAGAAACCCAAAATTGCTTTATTTCTTCGGCTCTTTGACAATTAGTGGTTGAAAAATGTCGCGCGAGCGACGTAATTGAGTTTAGACTCGGTCTTTTAAGGCACGGAATATGATAATCAAAGTTTCTTGTCGCGTCCAATACAATTGAAAAAAAAACTAAAATCAAAGGATTTAATTGAATGGCTTTCGATAAATCGGCGACCGCCGCGATTTTAATACGGATTCGGAATAAAAAAATGGGCAGATTTGAAGAAATTCTTTGAGATTACTACCTGAATATGTGGGGATTTTGCTTGAAGTTTTAATTAAAATAAATTTTCAAGAAATTTCAAATTTCAGATTTCAAATTAAAGAGAATTTCCTGAAATTAGTCGGCAATGAAAATGTTAAAAATTGATGATCTAATCAGTTACAAAAAGTTTAGTTTACAGAATAAATAGAGCGATTTTTAAGTTTTCCGGTAAATGATTCTTGACCGATAAGCATTTTGATTCGGTTTTTAAGTTGAATTTTGAAATCTGCAGTTTGAAATCTGAAATACAGTAGAAAATCCAATTTACAGAAGCACTAAATAACTTCTAACTTTGAAAAAAACAAAACGAAAAATATATGAAAAAAAACAAATTATTATTAACTTTAGCATTACTGCTCTTGAGTTTTAATATTTCGGCGCAGACGGCGGAAATCAAGTTTTCCAAATCGTCAAAAACCGTCGAAGAATCTACGGAATTTAAATCCGGCGAATTTATATTTGCGCACGTAAATTTCGGCAAGCCCGTCGCCGCGATTCTGACGCTCGAAGACCGACCTGTAACTTTTATGGCGGAATATTACTCAAAAGGAAAGATGATTGACGATGAAATGTTCGGTTTCGATGTTGCAAAGGTCAAAGGCGCAAAACAAACTTCGATGGTTTTGCCGATAATTTCCGATCCGGCGGGCGATGTTCCGGCGTTCGGAAAAAATCTTTTCGCCACGCGTCTTCCGGCGGCGTTTGCCAAATTGCCCGAAGGCAGACACGAGATCGAATATTTCGTAAAATCCTATAATTACAAAGACGCGTCGGAAGCGTTGGCAAGCGGGAAATTTACGCTTGTCATCGAATCCGGCGCGCGCGCCTGGTTTCAGAAAAATGAAAAGGATTCCTACGATTCGTTGACAAAACGCGGAGTTTCGACCGTAACGGTGAGCGCACGCGACGCGGCAATGGGCGTGGTCGGCGGAAAAAGCGTAATTACGCTCGTCAACAATTGCGGCAGAAGCGTCTGGCTGCGCAAGGCAAGCGGCTCGGACAAGCGCGAATACCGTCTCGCGCCCGGACAAGATATGAAATACGACCGCGATTCGGGCTATCTGGAAGAATGGAATTTCGGCACGAAAAAATGGAATACCGTTACGAAAGTGTTTGAAGCCGGTGCCGACGGAAAGGCAAATATCTGCAATTAACCGGACAAAAAAGATTTTGAAGCCTCTCAAAAATAATTTATCTGGTTAAGCAAGCCGCTCTCAAGACCGCGATTCCCTTATAATTCAACGGTGAAACGCGGTCAAAGACCGCTTGCTTAACTACTCGACTTTAGACAAAATTGAATGACAAATCGTTTTTTTGAAAACTGTAAGTCATTTATTTACAACAATGTTAAGAAAAATAAAACTTTTTGTGGGAATTAAAGTGAGGTAGTGTGTTTTTTTGGCAAAACATCTACCTGCATTTAATTCCCACAAAAAATTCCGTTAATTTTATAAAATGTTGAAATCATTGAGCTTAGCTTAATATGCCTCCTGTTAAATTTTGTCTAAAGTCACTTTTTTTGTCTAAAGTCGAGTTAACTATATATTTCGTATTTTTGAGACGGGATATAGTGAAATAAAACGAAAATCGCAGTTAAACTTAACTGCGATTTTTTTGTATAATCGGTTAAATTTATGCCAAAAAGAACAGATATTAAAAAAATACTTATCATCGGCTCGGGTCCGATTGTCATCGGTCAGGCTTGCGAATTCGATTATTCG
>CAYUGW010000010.1:0-2214 GCA_964444245.1 uncultured Blastocatellaceae bacterium
TGGGGATTGGCAGGCGATGTGCCGATTCCAGCCGCTTACCAGCCGCAGTAAAAAAAGTATTCTCAAAAAATGGGTAAGTTCTAACAATATCTGATTGTTGGAACTTACCCATTTTTGAGAATGCTAAAAAAGTGTACAAAAACTAGCGTTTTGAAGCAAATTTTTAGTTGACTGCCTGACAACATTCGGTGAGGGAATCGCGTTCTTTGCTTTATTATATAAGGGAATTGGGAATTAAAAGAGGTGGACAGTTTTTTTGCCTGACCACCTCTTAATCATAAGATAACTATGCAACTATTTCTGCGTCAAAGCCAAGCACTCTGCTTACACTGGCACATCTTACGGTTTGTCGAACGGTTTTAAGATCAGACCGAATCGAAGCGGTCAAGATTCATTACCTTGCTCCACGCCGCCGCAAAGTCCTGAACGAATTTTTCTTGCGAGTCATCACATCCGTAAACTTCCGCTAAAGCTCGAAGCTCTGAGTTTGAACCGAAGATGAGATCAACACGGGTGCCGATCCACTTAAGTTCACCGGTCGCACGATCACGACCTTCAAACTCTTCTTCCGCGTCGGATGTCGCCTTCCATTCGGTACCGAAATCAAGCAGGTTGACAAAAAAGTCGTTCGTCAGCGTCTCCGGACTGTTCGTGAAAACGCCGTGCCGGGACTGATCGAAATTCGTGTTAAGAACCCGTAAACCGCCAACCAGAACCGTCATTTCAGGAGCGGTCAATGTCAACAGCTGTGCCTTGTCAACCAGCAGTTCCTCAGCCTTCGTTTTGTGATGGCTCTTTTTGTAATTACGGAAGCCATCCGCCTGCGGCTCCAGATATTTGAATGATTCCACTTCGGTCTGCTCTTGCGATGCATCGGCGCGTCCCGGACTAAACTGAACTGTCACATCGAAACCCGCATCTTTCGCTGCTTTCTCGACAGCCGCGCATCCTCCGAGAACGATCAGGTCAGCGAGCGAAACCCGTTTTTTGCCGGAAAAAATTATACCGGACTGATCATCGTTGAACTCTTTTTGGATGCCTTCAAGAGTTTCCAAAATCGTCGCCAATTGCGCCGGATTATTGACTTCCCAATCCTTCTGCGGATCGAGGCGAATTCGTGCGCCGTTCGCACCGCCACGTTTGTCGGAGCCGCGGAACGTCGAGGCGGATGCCCAGGCGGTCGAAACGAGCTGGGAAACGGACAATCCCGACTCAAGTATTTTAGCCTTGAGTGCTGCAATGTCCGACGCGTCAATCAGTTCATACGTTACTTCCGGGATAGGGTCTTGCCAGATTAGTTCTTCTTCCGGCACTTCCGGTCCGAGATAACGGGATTTTGGACCCATATCGCGATGAGTCAGTTTGAACCAAGCCCGGGCAAATGCGTCTGCAAAATCTTCCGGATTCTCGAGGAAACGTCTCGAAATCTTTTCGTAAACCGGATCGAAGCGCAGCGATAAATCGGTAGTCAACATGGTCGGTGGGAGTTTTTTCGACGGATCGTGTGCATCCGGGATGATCGCGTCCGCTCCTTTTGCAACCCATTGCTGCGCACCGGCGGGACTCTTCGAGAGTTCCCACTCAAAGGCAAACAGATTCTCGAAAAAATTATTGCTCCACTTTGTCGGCGTCGTAGTCCAGGTAACTTCGAGTCCGCTGGTAATTGTGTCAGCTCCCTTTCCGGTGCCGTAGCTGTTGTGCCAACCGAAGCCCTGCGCCGCGAGGCTTTCCGCTTCCGGTTCAACCCCGACATGCGACGAATCAGCCGCACCATGCGTCTTGCCGAAGCTATGCCCGCCGGCGATCAGCGCGACGGTTTCCTCGTCGTTCATCGCCATACGTCCGAACGTTTCGCGGATATCGTGAGCTGCCGCGAGCGGATCCGGATTCCCGTCCGGACCTTCGGGGTTGACGTAAATCAATCCCATCTGCACCGCGCCCAACGGATTCTCCAGCTTCCGGGTGTGTATATCGCCGTCTGCATCGTCGTCGGACACCAACACGCCGCCTCCCTTTTCGACACCCTCAGAACCGTGCTGATAACGGACATCGCCAGCCAGCCATGTCGTTTCGGCACCCCAGTAAACGTCCTGATCCGCTTCCCATACATCTTCGCGCCCGCCGCCGAAACCAAACGTCTTGAAGCCCATCGTTTCCAACGCAACGTTGCCCGCGAGAATCATCAGGTCAGCCCAGGAGATCTTACGCCCATAC
>CAYUGW010000010.1:2224-20856 GCA_964444245.1 uncultured Blastocatellaceae bacterium
CTTCTGCTGAGTCGGCCACAAGAGCCGCCGTGCTTTGTCCAGACTCACATTGTCAGGCCAACTGTTGAGCGGCGCGAAACGCTGCTGTCCCCTTCCGCCGCCGCCGCGCCCGTCGCCAATGCGGTAGGTCCCGGCACTGTGCCACGCCATACGAATAAATAACGGTCCGTAATGACCGAAGTCCGCCGGCCACCAATCCTGCGAATCGGTCATCAACGTCGCAAGATCGTCTTTTACTGCCGCCAGATCGAGCGTCTTGAATTCTTCTGCGTAATTGAATTCCTCGCCCATCGGATCGGATAGGGAAGAATGTTGGCGAAGGATGTTCAAATTCAACATCTTCGGCCACCAGTCACGATTCGACCTGCGACTAGCGGTGGTGAACTTGATTGCCCCGCCCGTAAACGGGCATTTGCTTGAACCGTTCTTATCCAAAGTTGGATCATTTGATGGCGTGGTTTGCTCTGTGTTATTTTCCATTTTCGATTTACCTTCCTTTTGAATTGTTTTTTAGAATATTGTTTCGGAACAAATTTAGATTATCTGTTCCGGATCAGTTTCGTTATGCTTTTAATTTGCTTATTTACTGCAATCAGGACATAAACCACGCAGAGTCAGTTCGATTGATTCAGTTTGGAATTTCGAGAGAGCAGCCGCTTCTTCGATCAATCCCACCGGAATAGACAGTTCCAGATCAACCAGCTTTCCGCAATCGTTACAGAGCGCGTGATCGTGCCGCGTCAGTTTGCGGTCATAACGGGTGGCATCGGTACCGAACCGGACCTCGCCGATCAAACCCTCATTCTTCAGGTAGCGTAGAGAATTGTAAACAGTCGCGAACGAGATGCCTGGCAAAAGGCGGCGGGCATCCTCAAATACCTCGTTAGCAGTCGGATGCTCGTCCGATTCGCGAATCACACGGAGTACAGCCTGGCGTTGTTTCGTTAATCCTGAAATTTCTAGAACTTTCATTGCGTGTTTTATAGACTTAAGATAAGATTAGAATAATTCTAATTAAAAAAAATGTCAATAAAAGATATCCACAATCTCGATTTCCGATTTATTTTTTTCGAAAACATTATAAGTGCGAATCAAGAGTAAAATTAAATGTAATAAAATAGGTCTTTCTTTGCGAACTTTGCGCCTAACTCCCGCGTCCTTTGCGGTAAAATCTTTTTTACTTTAACCGCAAAGAACACAAAGTTTTACTCTGGAGTTCGCAAAGTTTTTATCATTTTCTACTCTTCAATACCTTCGCCAATTTTTGAAAAATTGTAAAATCATAATTGTTGAAAACAAAAAGACTTTTAATAACTGCAAAAAATGTCCGGATAATTAAAATGGTTTATGGAAAATGCAGACCGTATTTTAATTATAACTATAGTATTTTGTTACATTTACAAAACTAATAAAATCAACATCAATAATTCATTTTGAACATCTAAATTTGGCAAAGGTATTGCAATAACGCTAAACTAAATATAATTATCTCGAACACTAAAAATGCCGACAAATGTCGGCATTTTTAGTGTTCGAGGATGTGAAAAAATAATTTCTACTTACATTCATCACCGTAAATATCCATATAATCATAAATTATTTTGACGGCTTCGGGTTTTATATCGTTTTTCAATTTTTCGTTTTTTCTCACGCGGTCGGTGATCTGAAAGACTTCGCACCAATTGCCTCTAAAGGCTTTTTGCGCTCTGATGAGTCCGACGATCAGATTGTAAGTGCGGCTTTTTTTATTTTTTTTCAAGGCTTTTTCCGCTAACTCGACCGCATCGTCAACTTCAAAATAATTATCGAGAGCCTTCAAATATGCCATTACCAGCAGATCGTCGCGTTTGGCTTTTTTCGGAAACTTTTCCGCCGTGTCAAAGCGGTATTTTTTCATCAAATAATTCATAAAAACCTGCGAATTATTTTTCCCCGAAATATTCCAGCCGAGTTTATTGATAACCGCCATTTTCAAAGCTACGGGATTTTTTCTGTCGGTCAGATAATCCATCAATTCATTGGTCAAAGCCCCGTTCGTGTTCGACGCGGCGATGACGATCGGTTCTCCCGAATAAGCGTCGGCAAAATCGGTTGATGTTAAGGGTGAATCGGCAAAAGCGGTAATGCTTAAAAATACCAAAACACAAATTGCTAACCCTAATTTTTTTAGTTTCATATTTTCTCCAGGCGTAAAATTACTGATTTTACGTTTTATTTGCGGTAAATTTAATTCGGGGAGTTGCTTTTCTGACGCGTCCGGCAAAGAAAATTTGCCGCAAAGTGAAGAATTATTAACTATTTATCGCGTATCTTTGAATGGTAAAAAGCTGACCGATCCCTTTTTCCGCCAGATCGAGCATCGCGTTCATCTGTTCGCGGTCAAACGGTTCTTGCTCGGCTGTGCCTTGAATTTCGATAAATTTTCCGCTGCCCGTGCAGACAACATTCATATCGACATCGGCTTCGGAATCTTCTTCGTAACACAGATCGAGAAGCGGATTTTTGGCGATCATTCCGACGCTGATCGCCGCGACTTCCGTCAGAATCGGCGATTTTTTCAGAGTTCCTTTTTGCATAAGTTTTTTGACTGCCAGCGCCAGCGCGACATATGCGCCCGTGATCGAAGCGGTGCGCGTTCCGCCGTCGGCTTGAATCACGTCGCAATCGATAAAAATCTGACGTTCGCCCAAAACCTTCAGATCAATCACCGTTCGCAGACTGCGTCCGATCAGACGCTGGATTTCCATAGTTCGCCCCGAAGGTCGCATCGTTTCGCGGTTCGTGCGCGTGTGCGTCGCTCTCGGAAGCATCGCATATTCCGCCGTTACCCAGCCCTGTCCTTTGTTGCGCAGAAAAAACGGCACACGGTCTTCGACCGTCGCGTTGCATAAAACCTTTGTATTGCCGACCTCGATAAACGCCGAACCTTCCGCATACGGCGAATAATTCGGCGTGATTTTGGTTTCTCTGATTTGATCGAAATTTCGATTGTCTATTCTTGTATAACTCATAAAAAGTGGAAAAGGGTAAAAGTTGAAAAGTTAAAAAGCGGTTTAATTTCGTAAAAAGAAACTTTTTCACACTTTTACTTTTTCACTTTTGACCTTTTAGTTTGTCTTTCCCGAAAACCTCTACGGCTTCGAGTTTGGCGGGCTTGCTGCCCAAAAATCTTTCGGCGACGCGGGCAAATCTGTCCGCCGCGTCCGTTACGTAAAAATGGTCTAAATCATCGCATAAACGCCGTTCGGTTTCGCGGTTCGGCGAAGTTTCGCTTTCTAAGTCTTTATCTTTCAGGAGATTTTCAACTTCTTCGGCGCAGGCTTCGCCCGAATCAATAAGAATAACATTTTCTCCGACCGTTTGCTGAATCACATCGCGCAGAATCGGGTAATGCGTGCAGCCCAAAACGAGCGCATCAACGTTTTTATCAACGATTTTTTGCAGATATTTTTTGGCAATCGAAAAGGTTTCCGGCTCATTTGTCCAGTTTTCTTCCGCGAGCGGAACAAATAAAGCGCACGCCGATTCGACGATTTCCGCCTTTTCGGAAGCGTTTCTGATCGCCTCTGAATAGGCTTCGCTGCCAACGGTCGCTTCGGTGGCGATCACGCCGATTTTCGGATTTTTTTTGTTTTCGGTAAGCAAAACGGCTTTTCGCGCGCCGGGACCGATTACGCCGACGACATCCAGACCGACCGCGCTGCGAATTGCCGGGAGCGCAAGCGCAGAAGCCGTGTTGCAGGCGACGACGAGAATTTTTATGCCGAGCGAAGCGAGAAACTGCGAATTTTCAATGGCGTAGCGTTCGACCGTGGCGAGCGATTTCGTGCCGTAGGGAACGCGCGCCGTATCGCCCAAATAAACAAACCGCTCATTCGGCAAGCGGTTATGCAGAGCGCGATAGACGGTTAAACCGCCAACGCCGCTGTCAAAAATGCCGATCGGCAGATTTGTGTTTTTCTCGTCCCTTTTGCTTTCTTTGTTCATCAATTCACTAAACGACAAAGCTAAAAGCATAAATGTCCGTTTAGCGAAAGTCAAAGAAATACGCGCTGAAATGGGGAGATGGTCAGCGAGGGGCGAGAAATATGAAGTTATAACGGGATGAGAACACTTTTTGTAATCAAACTAAACAGCTCGGCTTCGGAGCAATGAAAACAAGCCGTTTAGTTTGATTAAATTTGTGGGTGAGGGTGTGATTAGGCAAATTGCGGATTATATTCCAAAAGGCACTCCGAAGATAAACGGTCAATGGCAAAGGCAACTAATTTTTCGCTGACCGGAACGCCGAGTTCTTTCTGCATTTCCAGCGCAATTTCGCTCGATTCTTTTCTTCCGTCGCATTTCTGCCAGACGTATGCGGAAGTCGGATTCAGGCAAATCGCATTGGCGTTTCGTAAATCGTGGATAAAAAGTTCACCGGTTTCTTCTTGAATCAGTAAATCTTGTTTTCTTGCAATCGGTTTCATAAATTTCTCTCCCTTTTGAAATAATTGCCGTCAGGCACAATTCGTATGAGCAATGAATGTGCCAAACGAAGAAATTATGATATTACTGCGATATTTATTGATTAATTAGAAGTTTCATTAGTTTAAGCAGATTTAACTTTAGAGATTAAATTCGGTCAGATTGAACGATGTTTTGGGCTTTTTGATGTGTTGTAAATACGCAAATACAAAAAAATCTTGACATCCGGCGCAGAGCAAACTATAAAGTTAGATTATGAAAAATCTATTTATTGTTTTCGCCTTGTTTTTTACGGCTTTTTCTGCGTTTGGACAAACGAAGGTGGTTACGAAAAACAGCTCTCCGGCAAAATCCGGTATGGTTGCGCTTTCCGGTAAAACCTTCGGTCCGAACGAATTAAACGGAAAAATCGTCGTTTTGAATTTTTGGTTCACGAGCTGTCCGCCGTGTCTGAAGGAAATTCCCGAACTTAATAAAATTGTTGCGGAATATAAAGGAAAAGACGTTGTTTTTCTAGGGCTTGCGACCGATGACGTAAAAACACTCGAAGGGTTTCTCAAAGACCATCCGTTTGATTACGAGATAATTCCGAAAGCGACACAATTGATGATGCCCTTTCTCGAACCGGATGAAAACGGCAAACTCGAAACAAAATTCCCTCTGCACATAGTTGTCAACCGCGAAGGAAAAAAGACCGTTTATGAAATGGGAATGAAAGGCGTTTTAGCGGTCGAACAGGAATTAAAGCGTTTGTTTCAAGCTGAAGAAAAATCGAAAGTTTCGGGCGAAAATAAAAGATCGAACTAAGAAGCTGCCCCTCAAACTCAGATATTGAAGACAGGTTCGGACAAATCTATCAACTATCAATTATCAACTTTCAACTGATATTTCAGAAAAACCGTCGTTTCATTTACTGAAGAATAGTGGATAGTTGACAGTTGATAGGTTTGCGCCCGACATATCAGTTTTATTTGAGTTTGAGCCGCAATTTCTAAGTTCTTTTTTTGCCCGAATTTTGTCGCTTAGAAAATTTTTCAAGTTTTGAAAAACACTTAAAAATCAATAATTACCGGATTTGAAACAATCGTTAATCGCAGTTTAAAAATCACAAATCCGCACAATTTTCCGCCCGATGGTTTGTTTCTCTCGAAAATTTGCGGTATATTTTTTATTCGCGTCTCGTTTGGATGCGGAGAGATCGCATAATGGTATTGCAGTAGTCTTGAAAACTACCGGGCGTAAGCCTATGCAGGTTCGACTCCTGTTCTCTCCGCCATATTTAATAAAAAAAGATTCGTAAAATTTTACGAATCTTTTTTTTCGCCCGTCATACAACTTTTCGCCGAGTTCGTTTCTCAAAGCAGTTTAGAAACCTTATATAAAATCAACAACTTGGAGAAATTTTATGAAAATTGTCAGCGCGATACTCGTGTGTTTATTTTTAACTTTTGCCGCATTCGGGCAAACTCCTGAAAGCGAAAATAAAGAAGAAATATCGGTCGAGGAAATTACGCTGTTTAAAGATGACGGTTCGGGCGCATCGGGCGATGAAGCGGAAGTTTTTTCACCGAATGATGTTCCGATTCATTGTTCGATTTTGCTCAATTCGTCTGAAATCGTCATGATCAGAATGCAAATTGTCGCCGTCAAAGCCGCCGGAATAAAAACGGGCGCAAAGATCGTGACGGTCAATTACAAAACAAACGGCAAGCATAACAGCGTAAATTTTACCGCGTCGCCGGCGGACGTTTGGGCAACGGGAAAATACAGTGTGGAAATTTTTGTTGACGGAAAACTTTCCGCGAGCAAGGAATTTGAAGTTACGAAAGCGGCGACACCGAAACTCTAAAATAATCCAAGTCGCCGGTTATAAAACCTTTAAGTAATTAACCGCGAAAAACGCGAAAATTAGTAAGTAAAACCAATCAATAATTCTTACTTTTTTCGCGTTCTTTCGCGGTTAAATTATTTTCTAATTTTTAGTTTCGAAAATTCTGCGTAATCATCAGCCCGCGCCTTCCGCCGTCTAAAACTCCGATGCCGACGCGTCCGAATTGCGGGCGCAGGATATTTGCGCGATGTCCGGGCGAATTCATCAAACCCGTGTGCGCGATCTTCAAGGTCGGCGCAAGCGCGAGATTTTCGCCTGCGGTTCGGTAACGCACCTTTTCATCCTTCATCCGATCAAACGGACTTTTCGCTTCCGGCGTATTATGCGAAAAATAGCCGCGCTCAAACATATCCGCCGAATGTTTCAAGGCAACAGTGCGCATTTCCGGATCGGCTTCGAGCGGCGAGAGACCTTCGGCGGCGCGTTCCCTGTTGATAAGCGCGAGCATTTCGGCTTCGAGATCGGGACGCGGTTTGTATTCCGTTACTTTAAAGGGCAATTCGACCGTTTCATCCGAACCGGGATAGGTCGTCAGGCGGCGCGTCAGCGTTTCATTGATCGCTTCTTCAAAAATAGGCGCAAGCACGGTTTCGATCCCGTCGGAATAAATTGCCAGCGGTTCCGCCAGCCGGCTTTCATTTAAGGAATCCTGAAAACCGCCGGAAAAAGGCAGCGAATAAAGCGCGGCGGCGAGAATAATTGACAGAATAAACCCGCTGAATAATCCGGGCAAAATGCCGAAGGCGCGGTTTATTTTATTTTTTTGCAAATCATTCGGAAACTGTTTAATCAGCAGATTCCCCAAAAATTGGATCAGAAAACTGACCGAGAAAAAAACGATCACAAAAGCGATCGGTTTCGTCCAAACCTCGGTCCAATCGGTAACGGCTTCAAAAATGTGCGAAACCGGATGATAGAGCGCAAAAGCCGCAAAAAGGCTTCCGACCCAGCGCACCAGATCGAGCAAACCGGAAATAAACCCGCGATAATAGCCGAACGCCGCGCTCAGCAAAATTACGAAAATGAGAAATAAATCAACTAAATTCATCGTGCTGACTTTGACGCTGAAAATGCGCGAAATGTTTCACAGGAAATTTGCAAATTCAATAATTTAGAAATTTGCAGTCGCCGGAAATCCGGTAAAATTCGCTTTTTCAGCAAACTGAATCTATAATTATGACAATTCAATTCAAAAATTTTCTTAAGAATCCCGAACTTTTTTTCGGCAAGGAATTTTACAAAATGAAAAAGATCAACAACATTTTGATTATACTTTTTAGCACGATTTTTACCGGCGCGGTTCTTTCAAACGCGCAAACTACGGGAAACGACAAAATGCAGAAAACGGCAACGACAGCGCAGGATTTTCATTCGTATTCGAATCCGAACGAGATCAAGGTAACGCATATCGATCTCGATTGGAATGTTTTATTCGACAAAAAGATTTTGCAGGGAACGGCAACTTTGAATTTCGAGCGCAAATCTCTTGACGCGAACACGCTTTTGAATCTCGACACGCGCGATTTGAATATCGAAAAGGTCGAAACTTCCGCTGACGGCGGAAAAACTTTTGCGCCGTCAAAATTCCGAGTCGGCGACGCGGATAAATTTCTCGGTGCGCCGCTTGTTATCGAACTGCCTGTGAAAGCAAACCGCGTTCGCATTTCGTATGCGACCAGCCCGACGGCTTCCGGTTTGCAATGGCTTGCGCCGGAGCAAACCGCCGGAAAGAAAACGCCTTTTATGTTTTCTCAAGCTCAGGCAATTCACGCCCGTTCGTTTATTCCGCTGCAGGATTCGCCCGGAGTGCGCGTTACATATTCGGCAAAAGTTCGCACACCGAAGGGACTTCTGGCAGTGATGAGCGCGGAAGGAAATTCGCAAAATAATTCGGTGCGCGAAGGCGTTTATAATTTTAAGATGACGCGCCCGATTCCGTCTTATCTGATTGCGATTGCCGTCGGCGATCTGAAATTCAAATCTTTAGGAAAACGAACGGGAGTTTACTCTGAGCCTTCAATGCTGGAAAAATCGGCGTTTGAATTTGAAGATACGGAAAAAATGGTCGAAGCGACCGAAAAGATTTACGGCAAATATCGCTGGGGCAGATACGATCTGCTGGTTTTGCCGCCGAGTTTTCCGTTCGGCGGAATGGAAAATCCGCTGCTCACATTTGCCACGCCGACCATCCTTGCAGGCGATAAATCGCTTGTATCTTTAGTTGCGCACGAACTCGCGCATTCGTGGTCGGGCAATCTCGTAACAAATGCGACGTGGCGCGATTTTTGGCTGAACGAAGGTTTTACGACCTATCTCGAGCGAAGAATTACCGAAGCCGTTTACGGAGTTGCGCGCCGCGAAATGGAAGCAACGCTGGCAAAACGCGGACTTCTCGAAGACCTTGCCGGAATGAATGAGCGCGACCAGATTCTGCACGTTGACTTAAAAGGGCGCGATCCGGACGAAGGGTTTACGGGCGTTCCGTATGAAAAAGGCGCGTTGTTTCTGCGGCATTTGGAAGAAACGGTCGGACGCGAAAAGTTTGATAAATTTGTCAAAAACTATTTCGACAGTTTCGCTTTTCAAAGCATTACGACCGAAACTTTTACCCGATACTTGCAAAAAAATCTGATTGACAAAAACCCGAAACTGCTCACACGCGCCGATGTTGACGAATGGATCACAAAACCCGGTCTGCCGAAAAACGCACCCGTTCCGCAATCGAACGCTTTTGAAAAGGTCGAAGCGCAGGCAACTGATTTCTTAAGCGGAAAAACCGCCGCCGGAGATATTCAAACAAACGCGTGGACGACGCAGGAATGGCTGCATTTTCTCGGAAGTTTGCCCGAAACGCTCGGTGCGGAAAAAATGGCGGAATTGGATAGTGCATTTAATCTGACCAAAGCGGGAAATTCCGAGATCGCCTTCAAATGGCTGATCTTATCAATCAGACACAAATACCGGGCGGCAGATGCGCGGGTCGAAGAATTTTTAACCACAATCGGACGGCGCAAATTTGTCAAACCGCTTTTTGACGAACTCGTTAAAACGCCGGAAGGCAGAAAACGCGCCGAAGAAATTTATAAAAAGGCGCGCGCCGGTTATCATCCGATTACGCAAACATCGGTTGATGCGGTTTTGAATTGGAAAAAACAGTGAAATTTCGATTATGAATAAAAAATCGGGCAAAAGATTTATTATCAAAATCTTTTGCCCGATATATTTTCGATTTAACAAACCTTTTACAGAGCGAAATTGAAACTGACAAATCCCGTTGCTTTAACCGGTTCGCCGTCGCGTGTGAAGGGTTTGAATTTCCATTTCTTGATCGCTTCCTGCGCCGCCGCCCGGAGCATTGTCGGACCGTCCGCATTTTGAACTTCGACGACCTTTCCTTCCTCGTCAATGATAACTTCAACCTTGACAACGCCCGTCATCCGCATACTTCGCGCAACCGTCGGGTAAACCGGATTCGTCTTCTTGGTCGCATACCCGATCAAGGATCCGACTTCTAAAGGTGTTGCGGTTTTTGACGCGTCTTCCCGTTTGGCAACCGTCGGCAATTCATCCGTTTTTGCTTCGGTTTCGGTTGTTTCCGGCTTCGGCGCAGAAGTTACGACTATGCGGTTTCTTTTCGCTTCGGTATTTGCCGCAGGTTGTTCCGGCTTTTTAATCTCTTGTTTGATTTCTTCTTTCGGAGTTTCGACGGGTTTGAAAACCGTGTCGGTTTTGGCAACCGTTTCGTTTGAAGGTTTATTGCCGGCGGGCTGAGTCGGTTTTTGTTCGTCTTTGGAAATCGGCAGCAGAATCGAAGATTGTTCCGTCGCCGCCGGCGGCACAATCGGCGGATTCGTGTTTGAAGCGACAGTGTTTTCCATTCCCGAAGTTTGCGGCATCGTGACGGCATTAATTACCGTGCTTCTCGAATTCGTCAATTGCTCGCGGGCATCGGCAACTTCGATTTTCCAGCGGTTTGCGTCGTAAGTATCTTTAGCAAAACTTCCTCGTGCGGCTGTTGCGCCTTCGAGCAGAGCGACCGTGTTATCTAAATTTTTGGCATCTTTACCGAGTTCCTTCGATTGCGCGACGACGAGTTCCAGAGTTTCGCGCATCTTTTCGATGTCATCGGTTGCCGGTTTCGGCAAGTTGCGGTCGGAAACATTAAAACCGAGCGCACGATAGCGTTCCAGTTGATTTTTGGCATTTTTGATGACCTGCGAACCGACCGCAAAATAATTTGCCGCCGCATTCGGTTTGTTTGCCTTTAAATCCTTGGAGAGTGTGTTTAAGAAATCCTGCGCCTGTTTGTAATCGCCTTGTTCCAAAAAGCTGTTCATTAAGAGAACATTAACGACGCTGTGAACCGTCGGATCGGAACTTTCGCGTTTGATATTATTAAGTTCGTAAATCGCGGCAGGATAATTTTTGACAACGATAAACGCTCTGGCTTTTGCCACCCGTTCGCGCATTACATCGGCAGTTGACATTACGGCAGGCGTTGTGTCCTGCCCAAAAACGTTCAGCGCAAATGTTACGATTAACAGGAATGTTGTGGAATATGTTTTGATGTTTAGCGGCATTTTTCTTTTTTTACCTCTTTTCTTTAAACTTAAAATCTAAAGCCGAAAACCCGCAAAGGCTTGTGTTTGTTTGTGATAATCCGTTTATTTTGCTTTGAAAAGCCGTTTTAAAGCAAGTTTTACAAGACTTGCTTTAAGGATTCGATAAACTATTGATGATTTTTGTTCGATATGCGTTTGCGTCTTTTTTTATACCGCTTTCGTTCAAAGTAATCAAGTTTCGATTACGCATTATTATTTTTCCGTCAATAATCACGTCCCGGACATTATGCGCTTTCGTCGCATAAACCAGATGCGAATAGACGTTAAAATACGGCGTTTGGCTCAAATCTTCAAAGTCAACGATGACAATATCGGCGCGTTTTCCGGTTTCCAGAGAACCGATTTTTTCTTCGAGATGCAGGGCGCGCGCACCGCGAATCGTCGCCATTTCAAACGCTTCAAAGGCGGAAACGACCTTCGGATCGCCGGAAAAAACCTTGTGCAGTTTTGCCGCCGTGTCCATTTCTTCCCAGATGCTCAGATCATTATTTGAAGCCGCGCCGTCTGTCCCGAGTCCGACCGCTAAATCCATTTTCAGCATCAGAGGAACGGGCGCGACTCCGGCGGCGAGCTTCATATTCGATTGCGGACAATGCGCGATGCCGACGTTATGTTTTTTCAAAATCCCCAATTCTTTTTCATTTGCCTGAACGACGTGCGCGGCAATAAATTTATCGCTCAAAAGTCCGATTTTTTCGACAAATTCGATCGGTCGCAACCCCGCGTGTTTCTGCGTGATAAATTCGGTTTCGGTTTCGGCTTCCGCCAGGTGCATCACGAGCGGCGCATTTAACTTATCGGACAATTGGCGCGATTCCCGCAGATGCGCTTCCGAAACGGTATAAGGCGCGTGCGGCGCAATTGCCGGAACTATCAGCGGATTCGACTGCCATTTTTTAACGAATTTTTCGGTATATTTAATCGCTTCTTCCCACGTTTTATTGTCGGGCGCGGGAAAATCAATCAACGTTTGCCCCAGAACGCCGCGCATTCCGGCTTTGAAGGTTTCGTCCGCGATAGCATCTTCAAAATAATACATATCGCAATAGGTCGTCGTGCCGCCGCGAATCATTTCGGCAAGTCCCAGACGAGTTCCGGCGCGGACAAAATCTTCCGTCACATTTCTCGCTTCTGCCGGAAAAATGTATTTTGTCAGCCATTCCTGCAAATCGAGATCGTCGGCAATTCCGCGAAAAAGTGTCATCGGAACGTGCGTGTGAGTATTGATCAAACCCGGAATGATTATTTTGCCGGACGCATCGACGGTTTGTTTCGAGCGGAATTTGCCGGTGATTTCGGCGCGTTTTCCGATCCCGACGATTTCGCCTTTTGTAACAGCAATCGCGCCGTCTTCGATCAGGCGGCGGTCTTTATCCATCGTCACGAGCGTTCCGCCGACAATCAGCAAATCACAAATTTGTTTTGAAACATTTTTTTCAGGCAAAGATTTCGCAGGGACTTGGGCAAATATTTGCGGAACAAATAAAATTAAAATGATACACAAACTTTTTATCTTTTTCATACCGAAATTTACAACAGTTTGCTTATAAAAATCAATCTTAAAGATTTGTCATCACGTTTATTTTACAAAAGCCGAATTTATCTGCGAATAATACTTTTAAACAAAAGTTTTTCGTCATCCGTGATAAAACCCAAAATCCACGCCAGCAGACAATAGATAATTCCGCCGCAAAATACGGAGAACAGAAAAAAGAACCAGTTCATCGGCAAATTTGAAGTAAGTAATTCTTGAACCAAAGCCGAAAGAAGTGCCGAAACACCTAAAACACCGACTAATTTTAACCATAGGCGACTTTGAATTTTACCGAAGAACCATTTTTCGACATAAAAAACCGAGAAGAATATGACTGCAAAACCGATCATTCTCGAAATTGCAATGCCGGAATTCCCGAAATTATTTGTCAGAGCAATCATCAAAAATACGCTTAAAGTGAAACAAATTATGTAAATTTTGAAATTGTAATTCGGAAATCCTAAACCTTCCGTCATCTGCCAGGATATAATCTGAATTGCAACTAACCCGAAAGTTATCGTATGAATAATCAGAATAATCGCTGATTTTTCCGCAAATTCCGCGCCCATCCAAAGAGTTAAAAAATATTTGCTTTGAACGATCAAGGTCACCGCCATAAAGACAACCAATAATCCGACTATTTTAGTGGCTTTTGTATAAAGCCGGAGAAGTTTTTCTTTATCGTCTTTTAGTTCGCTGGCAAGCGGAAAAATTACAAGCATCAAACTCGAAATAAAACTATGAATATAAAGACTCAACATCATCGGCACGACATAATAAGTCAAACTTTCCGCGCCGAGCTTTCTGGTAATCCAGCCTCGTTCAAATAAGAGTAAAATATTTCCTAAAATCTGATAACCCATCACGCCGGAACTAAACAGTAAAACCTTTTTTAAGGTTTCTCGCCGAAAATCAAAAGTAATTCCGAACTCCGGCAAAAGTCGTTTTGAACAAACAATATAAATGACCGAAGTGAGGATCAAAATAAGTAAATTCCAGCCCAGCAAAACCAATAAATTATAACCGTAAAGTGCCAGCAGAATATTTCCTGTCAGTAAGGCAAAACTATTGAAGTTATAGATTTTTGAATAAACGTCAAAACGGTGAATGCCCTGCAAAACCGCGCTGAATACATAGATAAGAGTAGAGAAAAAGATAATTGAAGCGGCAAGATAAAAAGCGTAAACGGATTTCTCTTGTGCGTCCGGCTGAATTTTGAAAACATCGGTCACTAACCGGTTTGCCGAAAGGCAAATCACCAAAACCCCGAATAATCCGACAGCGACATTTAGAAAAAAGGTTGCTGAAATTACTTGCTTGATTTTTTCATTTTCGCCGTTTGCCCGATATTCGGCGATATATTTTGTAATCGCCCGTCCGATGCCGAAATTAAACGAATAACCGATAAATCCTAAAACAAGCGCGTAAATCCCGTAATCTTCATCGCCGAGTGCCTTAACAATTATCGGCGTGGCAAAAAAACTCAGACCGAGCGGCAAAAACCACGTAGAAAAATTATACAAAACATTTCTGAAAATGCTCTTGCTTGTTTCGGCTTGCTTTTGACTCATCTTATTTTTGCAGGAGAATTTTCTAAACTTGCAGGTGAGAATTATTGTAATTTCTACTTCAAAAACTTTGTATCAAACGCACGCGGCAGCAGTTCCTTCATTTGCAAGGTTTCGTTTTTATTATTTAAGTTGGCGAAGGTGATCGGAATGTCGCCGCAGAATTCCCAGATTATCTGGCGGCAAACTCCGCACGGCGGCGTTAATTCCTGCGTATCGGCGACGACCGCGACGTGCGTAAATTCTTTTTCGCCTTCGGAAACAGCCTTCCAGATCGCCACTCGTTCGGCGCAAACCGTCAAACCGTAACTTGCCGATTCGACATTGCAGCCCGTATAGATTTTCCCGTCTTTGGTGCGAACCGCCGCCCCGACCTTAAAATCCGAATACGGCGCATACGCTCTTTCGCGCACATCCCGCGCCGCTTTTATCAATTCTTCTTTTTCTTTATTCATCAAAAACAATCCAAAATCTAAAATCCAAAATTGCTACTGTCCGCTTCCCGCAGACCATTGCTTGCTGACTTCTTCGCGGATTTTTCCGCACAGCAATTCGATGCCGATGTCGGAATTTCCGCCTTCGGGAATAATTATGTCGGCATAGCGTTTTGAATTTTCGACAAATTCAAAGTGCATCGGGCGGACAGTTGCAAAATATTGTGCGATGACCGATTCGACCGTTCTGCCGCGTTCGGCGATGTCGCGCTTTAATCTTCTGATGAAGCGTATGTCGTCCGGTGTGTCCACAAAAACTTTAATATCGAGCAGTTCCAGAATGCGCGGTTCGGCAAAGATCAAAATTCCCTCGACCAGAACGACGGGTTTCGGTTCGAGATGCTCGGTTTCAAGTTTCCGCGTGTGCGTTGCGAAATCATAAACCGGCATTTCTACGGGCTGACCGCCTTTTAAGCGTTTAATGTGATTCATCAAAAGCTCGCTGTCAATCGCGTCCAGATGATCGAAATTCGCCTGATGGCGTTCGTCGAGCGGCATATCTTCGAGGTTTCGATAATACGAATCCTGCTCGATCAAAATCACGCTTTCCCTGCCGACGGCTTCGATAATCTTCCGCGCAATCGTCGTTTTCCCCGAACCTGTTCCGCCGCAAATGCCTATAATCATAAATTTAATCTGTTCTCTTTTTCCCCGTATTTATCAATAATCTCAAAACAGGCGTGAATTATTTTTTCTCTAAACCTTTGATTTTCTGCTTGCAATGCTGAATCGTATCTTTTGAAAGCTTCTTCACTGCAATAAAGTCGGGCGGAACCTGACGGAATAAATTGGGTAGCTTCATTATATTTTTCGAAAACATCTATATTCGGACTTATTATTTTTTCAAAAGGCTCAAGCCATAACAAGATATTGTTCATTTTAGAGCAACCAATAGATAATCCGACTTCTTCCGTAATAATTGCCCGCGCATTCGAGACTAATTTTTTAATTAGACTTTTATGATACTGCTCATTCATTTTAATCTAACTTTGGAATAATGCGTTTTAAGAGTTCCTGGAAAACTCCCGCAACCTTTGCGCCCGTTTCCATCACTTCTGCATGATTTATTGATTCGTCGGAAATCCCCGCGGCGAGATTGGTGATGCAGGAAATTCCTAAAACTTTAATTCCCATCTGCCGCGCCGCAATCGCTTCGGGAACGGTTGACATTCCGACGGCATCACCGCCGAGCAAGCGAATCATCCGGATTTCCGAAGGCGTTTCATAGCTCGGACCCGACAAACCGCAGTAAACTCCGCGCCGCAGAATTCTTTCGATTTCCGGTTTTTTGCCCGTCTGTTCTTTTTTCGCTTCGGCTTTTTCTTCCGCCATTTCCTTGTCAACGGCAATCGCTATATCTTGATATTTAAGCGAATAAACTTCCGTCATATCGGGAAAACGATCCCCGAACCGCTCGTCGTTTTTGCCGCGCAAGGGATTTATCCCCATCAAATTTATATGATCGCGAATCAGCATCAGCGTTCCCTGCTTAAAATCCGTGTCAACGCTTCCCGCCGCATTTGTTAAAATCAAAGACTTTACGCCCAAAACGCCGAAAACGCGAACGGGAAAAATCACCTTTGACATCTCATAGCCTTCATAATAATGAAAACGTCCTTGCTGAACCGCGACCGAAACGCCTTTGACTTCGCCCAAAACAAGCTGTCCGGCGTGTCCTTCGACCGTAGATTTCTTAAAATGCGGAACTTCCTCATAAGGAATTTTCACCGCGTTTTCAAGTTCATCCGCAAATCCGCCCAAACCGCTGCCCAAAACGACCGCCGTTTTGATTTCTTTATCGTATTTCGAGCGGATAAATTCCGCCGTTTCTTTTGCTTTTTCGTATGACATTTTATTCGTCTATTTCCAGTGCTATTTTTAAGGCTTGATTTAATTCTTTGATTTTCTGTGCGGAAAGCGAGCCGATATAATCGGTCAAAACGGATTTCGGCAAACTTATTAAATCATCACAATAAATGCTGCTTTCGTGCTTTAAACCTTCCTCGACTCCGACAAGAACTTGTGTTGTCAAACCGTGATAATTTGAATAAATCGGCGCACAAATTATTGTCGAAAAACGCGTTTTAAACAATGAATTACGACTTACCACAACAAAAACGCGAAACCTTTTCGGATCGCGTTTTGTCGGTTTCTTGACTCGGTAAAGTTCGCCCCGTTTCATAAAAATTTACCAATCGAACTGATAATCCAATACATCCATGGCTTCTTCGTTTAATTCATCGGCATTTTGATTGATGATTTCAATGTCTTTTGCTTCACGTTCGCTTTTTTCCAGTTTTAGAATAAATTCCTGCAATGCTTGTTCGACAAATTCCGAACGACCACCGAATTTTTCGGCAAAAGCATCTGTTTTTTCCAAAACCTTTACGGAAATGCTAAATGTTGTTTCGATCTTTGTTTCCATACCTTAAAAATACTTTTTATCTGCCGCAAAAGCAATTATTTTTCTTTGCGATACGGAATGCCGAGAGCCTTCGGCGCACGCGATAAACCGATGAATCCGGCTAAAACGATAATCGTTAAAACGTATGGAATGATCTGCACGAATTGAACCGGAATTTTTGTATCTTCGAATATTTCCACATTCGCCAAAGGAATCGTTAAGGCTTCGGTAAAACCGAAAAACAAACACGCAATCAGAACCGGAACGGGTTTCCATTTCGCCAGAATAAGCGCGGCGAGCGCGATATAACCGCGTCCGGCGGTCATTCCGCGCGTAAACAGCGAAGATTGTCCGATTGCCAGATACGCGCCGCCCGCCGCCGCCAAAAGTCCCGAAATAATTACGCCCGTATAGCGCATTTTGATAACATTCACGCCCGCCGCATCAGCCGCCGAAGGATTTTCGCCCGTTGCCCGCAGACGCAAACCGAAAGGCGTTTTAAACAAAACATACCAGCAAACCGGCACAAGCGCGATAGCCAAAATAGAAGCAAAAGAAATATCGAAAAACACCGGCAGAAGATACGCTTTATCAATTTGCTCGGTCGAACCGGCGGAATCATAAATCGCACTCGATAAAAGCGCGGGAATTCCGAGCATCAAAATATTTATCCCGAATCCGGCGACGACCTGATCGGCTTCGAATTTGATACACGCAATCGCCAGAACGGAAGCCAGTGCGCCGCCCGCCAACATTCCGCAAAACATTCCGAGAAAAGGATTCCAAGTTTCATACGTAACGACCGCCGCCGTAAATGCGCCCGCCAACATCAAACCTTCGAGCGCGATATTAATTACGCCCGAACGCTCGGAAAACATTCCGCCGAGCGCGGCAAAAATAAGCGGCGTGGCAAAACGAATAGTTGAAAAAAGCAATGCTATTGAAAAAATTTCACTTAAAATTTCAATCATCTTTATTTTGTATATCTTTGAAGGCAAGCGACGAATAAAATCACGACGGCTTGCAGAACTTCGACCAAATCTTTGGAAACGTATTGCGTGAAAGCGTCAACGAAAATGCCGCCGCGATAGAGAATGGCGAAAAATATGGCGGCGATGAAAACTCCGAGCGGATGATTTCTGCCTAAAAGCGCGACGGCGATTCCTAAGAAACCGACTCCGCCCGAAAAATCGTGATAATAAAGATAACGGTCGCCCAAAACTTCGCCGATAGCGACCATTCCGGCAAGCGCGCCGGAAATCGTCATTGCAATGATGATCTGTTTTTTCGGCGAGATTCCGCCGTATTCCGCCGCGCTCGCGTTTTCGCCGACCGCACGGAGTTCATAGCCCCATTTTGTTTTCCAAAGGAAAATATAAACCAGAACGCAAGCTAAGATCGCAATTAAAAACGCGACACTCAAGGGAACAAAATCGGACATTCCGGGAATCCATTGACTGATGCGCGGAATTCGCGCCGCTTCGCCGATCTGCACGGTTTGCAAGTTCGGATCCCCCGGTTCTTTATAGTGATACTGCGTAAAATAACTGACCAGAGCAATCGCCACGAAATTGAGCATAATCGTATTGATAACTTCGTGCGAGCCGAATTTCGCCTTCAAAATTCCCGGAATCGCGCCCCAGATTCCGCCG
>CAYUGW010000011.1:0-16206 GCA_964444245.1 uncultured Blastocatellaceae bacterium
TTGTTTTTCCGAACTTTCAAAACCCGTCACGGCAACCGCAACCTGAACGCCTCTGACAGCGGAAAAATCCTTCGCGTTTTGAGCAAATTGTTTAAAGGTTTTGTTTTCCGTCAAAGCTTCGAGCGTCGCGCCTAAATCTTTTGTTTCAAGATAAATAAGCGTTTCGTTCGGCGCGAGGGAGCGCAAGTTTGTCGGCTCGGATGAACAAGAAGTAAGAAATAAAAGGTAAAAGGTAAAAGGTAAAAGGTAAAACTTTTTTAGTTTTTTGATTTTTAACCAGTTCGCTTTCAAATAATTCTTTTTCATATCTTTATTTAAGTTATCTTTAGAATCTTTCCTGAGTTTTACTTTTTACCTTTTACCTTTTACTTTATTGAATATGGAAAATATATTCGCTAAAGACATTTTACAAGGCAAAGTCGCATTTGTAACGGGCGGCGGAACGGGAATAACGGGCGGCGTGGCGCGTGCGCTTTCGGAACACGGTGCAAAGATTGCGATCACTTCGCGGAAAATCGCGAATCTCGAACCGATGAAAGAGCTTATCGAATCAAACGGCGGCGAGTGTTTCGCGGTCGCGGCGGACGTGCGCGATTATGAAGCGGTCGAAAATGCGATTGCCGAAACCGTCAAGCATTTCGGCAAAATCGATATTGCGGTCAACGGCGCGGCGGGAAATTTTTTGTGTTTTGCCAAGGAATTATCGGCAAACGGTTTCGGCACGGTCGTTGACATTGACACGAAAGGCACTTTCAACGTCTGCCGCGCGGCTTTTGAGCAATTAAAGGAAAATAAAGGACAAATCCTCAATATCAGCGCGACGCTTCATTACAACGCAACACCGATGCAGATTCACGTTTCTGCCGCTAAAGCCGGAGTTGATGCGATCACGCGAAACCTGTCGGTCGAATGGGGCAGATACGGAATCCGCGTCAACGGCATCGCGCCCGGTCCGATCGAAGACACCGAAGGAATGAAACGCCTTCTGCCGCCGCAATTAAAGGAAACCTTGACGAAAAAAATCCCTTTGCAAAGATTCGGACGCATCGAAGACATCGAAAAAGCCGCACTCTTTCTATGTTCCGACGCGGCAAGCTATATCAGCGGCGTAACTTTAGTAGTTGACGGCGGTCATTATTTGACCGGAACGGGTTTGGGATAAAGCGTTTGGAGTCCCGCCTTTAGGCGGCAACCGCCAGCGAAGCGCGGCGGAAAAAGCCGCGTAAACGCGGGACTCCAAACGCTTGAATAATTCTAAAAACAACCCGGCAAAATCTAAAAGTCCGGCGTAGCTTCTTCTTCCGTTTTATTTTGATCGTTTCCCAAAATAGCACGTAAAACTAACATTTTTGCTAAAATTCTGACTTCCTGCCGGTCGAAACGGTTGGTTAAATCCTTTGTTTTCTTGAAATCGGCGATTGCCAGGCTTCGGACTGTGGTGTTTGCCGCGCCGAGTCCGCCCATTAATTCGCGGGTGATTCCGCCGCCGAAACTGCCCAGTTGAACTTCGCCTTCTTCGACCATTTCACCTTCGACATCAATAAATTCGCCGACTTTGACAAAGGCTGAAATCGTGTCATTTAGACGATAAATCGTGGTTTCCAGCATCGGAAAAGCCTTTTCCGCATCAACCATCGAATAGCCGCCGATGAGCAGCCACGTTTCCATATAATCGCGGTAATTTACCGGCTGATAATTGATCAAACTGCGGGCTTCGTCCAAAATTTCCGACGCGAGTTTTTTATCGCCCGTTTGCGAAATTTGCAGAGCCAAGCCGCTTAAAGCCATTATTTTCTTGTCGCGGTCTTCAATCGAATTGATGATCTTGCGCGATTGTTCGATGACTTTTTGCTTTTCTTCCTCGCTTAATTCTTTTTTGCCGAGATTGCCGAGATTTTCCGTCAATTGTTTTTCGACGCTTTCCGTTTCATTCGGAGTTGTTTCTGCTTCTACCGTAGGCGTGGCAGGCATACCGGTTTTTGCAATTCCGGTTTTTGGAGCAGTCTTTTTAAGTCCGAATTTTGCCCGAATCTGAAGGGCGCGCGAAGGTGCGTATTGTTCAATTTGCGAAAGATAACCTTCATATTCCTCGCCGTTTTCACGTTTCAGGATTTCCTGTCCGAAAATATCGGCAATCTCGCGCAGACTTTGATTGCTGAAAACGGGACGTTTTTCTTTGCCGGTCTTTTTATCTTTACTGTTTGTAATTGTTTCCTCGCCAAAACCGATCAGCGAACTATAAAAATAAAATCTTTCGGGAGCCGGCGCATCGCTTTTTAGTTTGCTGATAATGTCTTCACCGAACGCGATTCCTTTATCGGCATCTTTATCGTAAATTTTTCGGAGCAAACTGATTGTCTCGTAATTAAACCCTTTTTCCAGATTTTTTCGGGCGTATTTCAGAGCCGTTTCGACATCTCTTTCGGCAATCTGGCTGAGCAGACGTGTTTCAAAATAAGAATCGCTCTCTTCGGTCTGCTTACGCATCGCCGGATTTGAAATCGCCTGCGCCGTTTCGGTGAGAAATTCAAAGGCAAGACGCGGATCGTGTTCCGCCAAACTCATCGTAATCTGCTGGCGAACGCCCAAGGCTTTGGCAAATTTTCTTGAAACCTTTGCTTTTGCAGTATTTGAATACATTGACGCGCCCGTATCCTCCGCTCCGATTCCCATCGCATTGAGCTGTGCGTCGTGCTGTGCAAGAAGCTGCCGGAAATTATTGATGACGTTTTGATACATCGCCCGCGCTTCCTGTTCGTCGCTAAACCACATCAAGCCAGCCATCTCCGCCGAAAAACTGATGCGATTTTCGAGCGTTCGCATATTACTGACTTCGACGGCTGTGTTTCGCAGAAAATCAACCGCTTCTTTTTTTAATTCGGGCGAAATTTCATTTTTGGTATCTTCTTTTTTCTCTGCCTTTTCCGAAGGATTTTCCTGCGAAAAAGCTATTTGAGCGAATAAAAGAAGAAAAATCAGAGACAAAGATGATATTTGTTTTTTCATATAATTTGTTCAGGAGAGTTATACCGAGTTAGTCAAAAAAAAGACAATCGTTAAGCAGGCGGTCTTTGACCGCCGGTGATCAATTAAAATCGAGATCGGCGGTCGCGAGAGCAGTTTGCTTAACGGTTAAGTTTGATTCTTATTTTATTTAGCATACTTGGTATTATTTAATTATTTTGTAATCAAACTGTTCGGCATTTTGTAAAAGATTAGAGTAATTCATAGAAGACATTACTCTAATCTCTCAAAAAATCCAAAATCCAAAATCTAAAATCCAAAATCAAGCTTAGCAGCCTTCGCCTTCATAAAGCTGTTTTTGCATTGCGGCTTCGGTTTCTTCCGCCTTAGGATCGAGCAGGGCTTGAACAATGCGGAAACGCGCATAAAATACGGCTTCGCGGCGGGCAAAACTGTCGGCTACGCTTACCGTGCGATCAAAATCGGCACCGGCTAAATTTCTGATCAGCACAACGCCTTTCGGCATATTCCGGTAAGATTCCATTTGCACGACGCTCAATAAAACCTCGTCGTTTTTGATCGAACCGAATTCGTTAAATTCATCAACGAGGATTCCGGCGGCAATCAGGCTGTTTATAAAAGATATATTATTTTCCAATAATGAAAAACCCTGCGCCGGTTCGACAACCGAATACGCCTGCGACATCTGCATCACCGAAGTCATATTTCTCCGGTTTTTCATTTTGCCGAGATAGGTGGCGCGGGCTTCTTCGGTCAATTCTTTTGCCGCTTTCAGATTGCCTTTCGCCGCCACGCTCTGCGCCAGAGCCGTCAGAATCTCGATTTTTTCTTCAGGCGTTTTAGCATTGGCAATAAGCTCGCGAACTTCCTCTAAATTGCCTTCCTGCGCCATTGCCAGCGGAAGTCCGTATTCGATCTGCTCGCCCAAATAATCGTATTCGGGTTTTGTTTTCGCATTAGTATAAAGTTTTTTCGCGCTGATAATGTCGCCGTTGTTAAAAACGATTTCGGCGGCTTTAAAGTAAAGCTCGTCTTTTTGACCCGCCGGTTTTTTTTCAATTATTTGAATTATTTCTTCGATGGATTTATCGGTCATCTCCATCTCAATTGAACTGTCGCGCACCTGTTTTTCGAGACTTTCTTTTTCGTTCGCCAATCTTCGCCGGATTGCCTGTGCCAGAGCGGGAAAATTAGCGTCAATTTCTCCTAATACGCTCGCTACTTCATATGACGAAAGATATTGCTTCGTCGAATAAATCCGCGCCAGTATTTCGATTAATTCTTTATATTCGCTTTGCGTTAAAACAGGTATTTTCTTATCTTTAGAGGTGTTTTGGTTTAATTTCCGCACTTTATCGGCAAATTCTTTCATTTGATAGACATTTATTTCCGGCGGCGCGTTCGGCGACGGCGTGGCAGAGGTATTGGCAACCGTATTGGTATTCGATGACGTATCTCCGGTCGGAACCGTGCTTGAACTTTGATCCTTTATTTTTTTCAAAATTTCACGCGCCATTTTTGCGCCGAGTTCCTGATCTTTCTTATAAATACCTTCCAGCGTTTCAAAAACACCGAAACTGAGTCCGCTTTCGAGATTTTTCAAGGCGATTTCAAGGCTCCGCTTCGGATCGTTTACGGTAATATTATTGGCAAGTTCGAGTTCGAAAATCTCATCGCCTTCAAATATAGATTCTCCTGTCTCTTTTATAGGCGACAGAGTTTGAAAAGCGGAAAGCGCAAAAACCGGATCGTGCGCGGCTATTTGCAAAAGAAGCGTCTTGCGCAGCTCGCCGGTATGATATATCCGCATATAAGTTTCATTTTCCTCAGGGTTGGCGGAAAGAAGTTCGCCGACCAATTTCTCCGTTTCGCCAACGGCATTTTGGAAAAGCTGACGCGCCTGTTTCTCATCGCTTTCCCAGAGCAGATCGGCGACTAAGATCCGCGCCGTAATGCGATTTTCGGGCAGTTGGAATTGTTCGGCTTCGCGTGCCAGAACAAGCAATAAGGCGTTTGCCTTCCCTTTTAATTCGTCCGAAATTTCCGTTTTTTTCGGGTCTGCGGTTTTTGTTTGCGCCAAACCCTGTCCGATAAGTAAAAGACAAAGTAATAATGTAAATAGTTTTCGTTGAAACATTTTTGTTGTGCCTCCGTGGTGCAGCTTGCGCCTGAAAATTGTTAAAATTTAAAGTTTGGAAAAAGTTTTTGAAATTTCCTCAAGCTAGACGCATCAATTACAATAGCTTTGCAGGTTTGGAAATTTAATTTACCCTTTATTTTTTTTGTAACCTTTTAATCAAAAGATATTGGGTGAAAAAGTTTAAAAGTGAAAATGTGAAAAAGTTTTTGGTGTTGTTCGGCTTTAAGTTATGATAAAAATTAAAAACCGTTTTTAGCAAGATTTGATTAGACAGAACAAAAAAAACTTTTTCACTTTTAAACTTTTTCACTTTTTCACTTGCGTCAAAAACTTTATTTAATCAGTTACATTTTATTCAATGCTCGAATTATATCCCAAAACCTTTGAAGAATTTGTAAAAGAAGCCGAAAAAGGTAATGTCGTGCCGATTGTTCGCAGCGTTCCGGCGGATTTGCATACGCCGGTCAGCGCGTTTATGCGCGTGGCAAAAGCGGCGAAAAAATCATTTCTGCTCGAATCAATCGAAGGCGGCGAAAAAATCGCCCGCTATTTGTTTCTCGCGGCACATCCATTTATAACCGTAAGTTCCCGCAAAAGGCAAGTAATTATCGAAAAAAACGGCGAAGAAGAAGTTTTACCCGATAAAACATTTGATCGGATTTTGCGCGGGCATTTTTCAAATAACTACCTCTCCGACCGGGAAAATCTTCCGCCCTTGTGCGGCGGCGCGATCGGTTATACCGATTATGCCGAGAATCCCGGCACGTGCATCGCTATTCGCACGATAAGTCTTGAAAACAAAGAGGCTTCCATTCAAGCCGAAGCGGGCATCGCCGCCGATTCCGTACCCGAAAACGAATTTGAAGAAACCTTGAATAAAGCCCGTGCTTTGAAAAAGGTAATTGAAATTGCCGAAGATTTCGGCGAAAATCAGAAACATTATGAAAATTCTTACTTTTTTGATCTTATTGACGACGATTCTTTCTTTTGCCTCGTGCAAAGGTGCGCGTTCCGATGACACGACGCCGGAAATGGCGCAGAATATGCTGAAACTTCGCGGGTTTAATTTTACCGAACCGGAATTTTTCCGCGCTATCAAACTCGGCGACGGTGTTGCCGTCAAAGGCTTTCTGCAAGGCGGAATAAATGCGAATGCCAAAAATAAAGAAGGCGAAACCGCTCTGACACATGCCATCCAATACGCCGAAACTCCGCTGATCAAACTGATTGTTGAAAAAGCCGATATAAATACCCGCGACGATCTCGGAAATTCGCCGCTTCATCTGGCTTTGATCAAAAAAAAGGATGATATTTTCAAACTTCTGCTCGAGAAAAACGCCGATGTCAATGTTCCGGGCAGAGCGAGTTCGAAAACTACCGACCAAACAGTGCTTTATGTCGCAATTGCCCGCAGCGATGAAGAACTGGTCAAACAATTACTCGATCGCGGCGCAAATCCGAATACTGCCGACAGCGCCGGTTCGCTGCCGCTCGTCGAAGCCGTCGTTGGCTCGGACGCAAATCCGAATATCGTCAAAATGCTACTCGACAAAGGTGCGGACGTGAACAAAACCGAAACGGAAAACGGAGCCCACGCTTTGATTTTTGTCGCGCAGAACTCGCAGATTTCTTCCGATACGCGTCAGGAAATTGTTAAGATGCTGCTCGAAAAAGGCGCGGATAAATCAATCAAGGAAAAAGAAGGCAAAACCGCGCTCGATTGGGCGAAGGAAAAGAAAAACGCGGAAACGGTGGAATTGTTGAAGTAACAATTCCTGAACTAAAAATTATGCTTTTATAAATTGACTCCAACTAAAGTTGGAGTCAATTTATAATTTTATTATTACTGTCAAAAAACACCATAAGAAATGCTTCTAGTTATAGACAACTACGATTCTTTTACATATAACCTCGTTCAATACTTGGGCGAACTCGGCGCGATGATGGAGATTCGGCGCAATGATGAAGTTTCGCTCGCAGAAATCGAAAATGAATTAAAACCCGATAAAATCCTGATCTCGCCCGGACCGGGAACACCTGACGATGCGGGCATCTCGCTCGAAGTTTTAAAAAATTGCGGCTCGAAAATTCCGATCTTGGGCGTTTGTCTCGGTCATCAGGCAATCGGGCAGATTTTCGGCGGGCGCGTTGTCCGCGCTCCCGAACCGGTTCACGGAAAACCCGTCGAAATTATTCACGACAATAAAACGATTTTTTCGGGACTCATCCCTAATTTCCAAGCCGGACGCTATCATTCTCTGATCGTCGAGCGCGAATCTTTGCCCGAATGTCTGGAAATCTCCGCCTCGTCGCCCGACGGTTTGATTATGGGCTTGCGCCATAAAACCCGTAAAATCGAAGGCGTGCAGTTTCATCCCGAATCGATTCTGACGACCGACGGCAAGAAATTGCTGAAAAATTTTCTTGACTTGTAACCTGCCGATTGATGTTTATAATAGCAATATGTCAAAACCGGAATGGCTGATAGCCGCGCCGATTTCTGCGACGAACACCAAAGCCGACACAAAACTTTTTCAGTATTTGGTTCGCCTGATACGCGGCGGAAATCTGCCTGTCCGGGAATCCGCCGAGTTTTTCCGCGCTTTGACCGACCGCAATGCCAATCACGCGCAAATTGCCGGTGCGCTGACCGCGCTGACCGCTAAGGGCGAAACGGGCGAAGAAATCGCCGGAATGACGCGCGCGATGTATGAACAATCTGAAAAAATAACGACGCGATTCTCGAATTTTATAAATATTTCCGGCACGGGCTTGAGTGCTTCCAAAACATTTAATGTTTCGACCGCCGCCGCCTTTGTCGCCGCCGGTGCCGGGCTTCCCGTTGCCAAACACACCGGACGCGCGCTGATGAGTAAAAGCGGCGGCGCGGAAGTGTTGGAAGCATTGGGCGTAAAAGTTTCAATCGAACCTAAAACAGCCCAAGCCGCTCTCGACGGCGCGGGACTCTGTTTTTTGTTTTCGACAAAATTTCACCCGTCATCGCGCCGCGTCAAAGACATCAGCCGCAATCTCGGCATCAGAACTTGTCTGAATCTGCTGGAAGCACTGGCAAATCCGGCAAATCCGCCGAAACAGCTCGTCGGCGTGTGGCATCCGGCATTGATCGAACCCGTTGCCAAAGCTCTTTCCATTTTGAAAACCGAATACGCCTGGGTCGTTCACGGCGCGGACGGTTTGGATGAATTGACTCTGGCGGGCGAAACCTTTGTGACGGAAATTTCCGGCAAACAAATCACCACATTCAAAATTACGCCCGAAGAATTCGGGCTGAAAAGAGCCGGAATAAAACATTTAAACGTAAAAACGCCGAAGGAAAGCGCGGAAATTATCAAAGAAGTTCTGGAAAACAAACGCCGCGACGAAGCACGTTCGCTGATCGTTATAAACGCCGCCGCCGCGCTTCTTATCGGCGGAATCGCGGATAAACCGAAAAAAGCCGCCCGCCTTGCCGAACAAAGCATTGACAGCCGTTCGGCGCAGACCAAACTCGAAAGATTGATCAGCGTAACAAATAAAAAGTAGAAGCCATCTAAAAAATTCAAATCACCGTTAAGCAAGCGGTCTTTGACCGCGTTTCTCCTAAAAATCAACGGTGAAACGCGGTCAAAGACCGCTTGCTTAACCAAATATTTATTTTTGAGATAACTTCTATTTAATGGTTAATTATAAATCGTTACTTTTTTGATTTAAAACTCTCGAAACTTCCGATTAACAATTAACCATCAACCATTTACAATTGACTAATTATGCCTTTATCAAGGGTTTACGATGCAATTACAAATTTGCGAAATCTGCTTTACGAACGCGGATTTTTCAAATCGTTTTCGCTCGGCGTTCCCGTAATCAGCGTCGGAAATATCACCGTCGGCGGAACGGGCAAAACTCCGCTCGTCGCTTTTGTCGCGGAAATTTTAGCGAAAGAAGGCAAAAAGGTTTGTATTTTAACGCGCGGTTACGGGCGCGAAAATCCCGGAAAAAGAGTGTTGGTTTCCGACAGCGAAAATATTTTGGTCGAAGCGCGGCAAGCGGGCGACGAGCCTTTCGAACTTGCCGGAAAACTGCTCGGAAAAGCTTTTGTCATCGCCGATGCCGACAGAGTTTCCGCCGGAATCTGGGCGCGGGAAAAGTTCGCCGTTACCGCATTTGTTCTCGACGACGCATTTCAGCACCGAAAAGTAAAACGCGATCTGAATATCGTCGCGATTGACGCGACAAATCCTTTCGGCAACGAAAAAATACTGCCATCGGGCATTCTGCGCGAATCCTTAAAAAACCTGAAACGCGCCGATTTAATCGTCATCACACGCGCAAATTTATCGAACGAAATTGAAAATTTGAAATCGAAAATCGCCAAATATAATGCGGATTGTCCGATAATTGTTTCACACAATAAAATTTCAAATTTGATCGAATTAAAAGAATTTCACGCCAAGACGCGCAAAACTAAGGACAAAGGACAAAGGACAAAGGACAGTTTTTTCGCCTTTTGCGCTCTCGGAAATCCCGAAAATTTCTTTTCTCAGCTTCGGCGTGAAGGATTTAATTTAATTGCCGCCGAAAAATTTCCCGATCATCATTTTTACACTCAGAAAGATGTCGAAAAACTTGAACAAAAAGCAATTAGAGCAAAGGCGGAAAACTTTTTAACAACGGCAAAAGATGCTGTAAAATTAAAGGATTTGAAATTTGATTTGCCGTGTTATGTGGTTGAAAACGAATTAGTTTTTGACGACGAAAAAAAACTGCGCGAAATAATCGGCGCAGTTTTTAATCAATAAATTTAAACCTAAAAAATTAATTCGTATCCTGAGTTTTTCCGCTTTGCGCTCCTTTATCGGAAGTCGCCGGAGGATTCGATTTCGGATCAGGTTTTGCCGTCGGCGGTTTCGCTGCCGGAGTCGCGGCGGGTTTGGTTGCTGCCGGAGACGGTTTTACTTCGGGTTTCGTTGTCGCCGGATTTTCCTTCGGTTCGGGCGATGTTTGCGTATTGGCAGGCGGAACATTGCCGTCTTTCGGTGTCGGCGACGGGTTAACGCTCGTATTCGTATTGGTCGGAACGGGAATCAAAATATATCCGCCGCTGCCGTCCAAACCAGGCATAAACTGACTGCCGCTGCCGTCGCCCGGAATTGTAATCACCTGACCGGGCGGATAAGTCGGCGCGCCCGGCGGCGGTGCGCCGCCGCGTCCCCAAGGATCATAACCGTCGCCGCCGGGAACCGGATCGGTCATCGAATCAGTCGAATTTCCGATAATTTCCGGCATCGTTCCGTCGGCAGTGTAAATCAGATTTTGCTCGTTTATTCCGGTCGCCGGATTCAAAGGTTGAACGGGAATTCCGTCGGCATCCGTTTGCATTTGAGTTACCGGATCGGTTTGCTTGGTATAAGTCGCGTAAATCATTCCGACGGCAAGCAAAGAAATTCCGGCTAAAACGACAAACGCCGTTTTCCACATATTATTTGCCGCCGCCGCATCTGCTTTCGGCGCAGTCGTCAAGCCGGAATCGTCCGAATCTTTTACAATCAGACTTAAATCTTCGACCAGAGCATTGACTTTTTGATACCGCATATCGGGATTGTTTGCCAGAGCGCGAAGCACAACGGGTTCGAGTTGTTCGGGCAGATCGTCGCGAAAAGCCGAAAACGGCAGCGGCGGATTTTCCGCCTGTTTGGTCAATAATTCTTCGCCCGTTTCCGCCGTGAACGGAACTTCTCCGGTCAGCATTTCATACAAAATTACGCCGAGCGAATAGATATCCGAGCGTTCGTCAGGCTCGAAGGTTTGAGAAACCTGCTCGGGCGCGACATATTCGAGATCTTTCGCGGAAATTTCTTCGGCAAACATTCCGTCGTCTTCGGGTTTGACCGCGCCGAAATCCAGAACTTTCACGGTTTCCGCGCCGTTTGTCGTTTCTGCCAGCAAAACGCTTTCGCCCGTTAAATGTTTATGAATTACGCCCCTAGCGTGCGCGGCGGAAAGCGCGGAGGCGATTTGTCGGGCAATTCGTGCGGCGCGTTCGACCGAAAATGCGCCTTCGTTTTTAATCTTTTCCTTAACGGTTTCGCCTTTTGCATCTTCAAATATGATAAAAACCGCGCCGTCAGCATCCGTTCCGAAATCATTGACACTTAAAATATGCGGATTCAGAATGCCGGAAACGGTTCGCGCTTCGGCGGAAAAACGGTTGACGATGCCCGTATCAACCGCCAACGCGGGCGAAAGAACCTTGACCGCCACGGGTTTATCCATCAAAAGATGCGTCGCGTGATACACCTTGCCCAAACCGCTCATCCGCCAACCGCTGTCTATGCGGTATTTGTCGGCTAAGGTTTTTCCGATAAATCTATCTAAAATTTCTATTCTTTTTTCTAAAACAGCTTCACTCATTTTATTTATTCACCAACTAATTTATACGCGCCAAGTCATTTTTTGATTCAAAAATCTTTGTCTAAGTTGTAACACACGATATTTTAAAAATAAAGATGCGGACAAAGCCGTAAAAACTTTATCCGCATTTTTATTTTTCTTAAAAGATTCCGAAAAAGAATCTTTTGAAGATCATATTTTGAGCAGAACGACAACGAATCCGAAAAGCACGAGCGATTCGATCAGCGCGAGCGCGATAATCATCAGCGTTTGAACCGTTCCGGCTGCGCCCGGATTGCGAGCCGCGCCTTCCGCCGCACGCGAACCGACAAGACCTTGACCGATACCGGCAAGCCCGGCGAGAACGCCGAAACCGAGAACGCCGATTCCGGTTCCGATTGCTTTGTAAGCTTCAACTGTTGACGGATTATCCGCCGCGCCGCCCTGTGCCATTGCCATTGTCGCCATCGCCATCAAAGCGAGAACTGCAAAAAATGTATATTTAAATTTTCTCATTTTAAAAATCTCCTAAATTTTATTTTTAACTAAATTCGACGAAGATTTGACTGAAAAAAATAACTGAAAAAATCTGCGGGGTTATTATTTCGCCGCGCTTCCGGTATGCGCTCGTTTTCTACTCTCGTTGGAGTCGAGGCTCCTGTCGCGTGCGGGCATATCCTTGATATAAATGCAAACTTTCTCTTTTAATTTTCAATAAATCTTCTAAAAAAAATGTGATTGAAAAACCAACTAATTGCGACCAATCACCAATCGCAAAACTTTTGAAAAACTCTTTCTTAAGGCAAATAAATTTCTGATTTCAAGATAATATGTCTTAACTTTTGCCTTTTGCCTTTTTACTTTTGCCTTCCTACGCGTGCGCCGCCACCGCTTCACTGCCGTGCGCTTCGTCGTGATGTTCGTCGTGCGGTTCGTGCGTAACTTCGCTGATATAGATCATCGAAAGCAATGTAAATACGAGCGTTTGCACGAATGCGACGAAAACCGCCAGAGGCATAATTATAATCGGAAGCAAAATATTCGTATATGGCGAAGCCAGATTCGCAATGTTAAAAGCAATCTGTTCATCGGCATATAAATTGGCGAAAAGCCGTAAACCGAGTGTCAGCGGACGAATCATATTACTGACGAGTTCGATTGTAAAAATCAAAGGCGTGATAAACAAAGCAATCAAAACCGGCAGTTTCGGTCCGGCAAAATGCGCCAGATGTTTGATCAAACCGTTTTCGCTGATTCCGACGTAATTGTAATAAACAAAAGAAGAAATCCCGAGCGCGAACGTTACATTAACGGAAGCGGTCGGCGACATAAAGAGCGGGAAAAGTCCCATCAGATTCGAGATCAAAACCAGAACCGCAAACGTTGCGACGACCGGAAAATACTTGAATCCGTGATTGCCGACGACATTGACGATCATATCTTTGAGTGCCAAGAATCCGGCTTCCAAAGTTAATTGACTGTGCGTCGGGTCTTCCGAGGAAAGTTTTCCTTTAAAAATCCAGATTACGACAACCGACAAAATACACGCGATGACAAACATAATCGTGTACCACGGAATCGCATTTTCAACCGTATAAGGTCCGCCGAAAACCGCTTCCGGCGTTGTGCCGAGCGGTTCGAGAATTTTTTCCCAGCGCGGTTTGGTATATTCCAACTGGAATCGGTGAACCGGTTCGCCGAAATTCTTGTTAATAAATTCTACGATAAGCGGCGTCGGATGCTCGCCTGCTGCAAATAAAAACATCTGTTAAAATTCCTTTTGTCTAAATATGTTTGAAAAAATTCTTAAAAAAGCCTCGATCATCACGGCAAATGCAAAACTGACCAATCCCAGAACAAAAGCGACGACGGGAAATATTTTCGTCAGAAAAACAAATAAAATAATCGCCCCGATTGTCAGATAACGCCAAAAATATCTGGCTGCCATAACGGGCGGTTTTTCGCCCTGCGCTGCCGTTTCAAACAATGTTTTCAAAGAGGCTCTGAGCCAGTAATAATTTATAAAAGATAAAATTCCGCCGAGGAAAAACCCCAACCCGAAACGCCACGTTCCGAAGATAAATCCCAGAACAGTTCCGATAATCACAACGAAACACATCGCATACAAAATTCGATCATTCGAAATCGGCGCGACCCGCTCTTCTTTAATAGCTGCATCTGGTTTAGAATTTTCGCTCATTGCGAAACAAAGATTTTACAAATTTAACGCGGAAATATCAAAGCGTGAATGGTTTTTAACCGAACTTTGTGCAATTTTTCTCAAATCATCCGATTTATCGGGTGATTCATTTACCTTGCAATGTTCCGGTAAATAAATTCTCATCAATCGACATCTTTGAGAATTTGCGAAGTCAGACGAAAAAGTTGCAAAAATCCGATGATCGAACCTAAAACAACTCCGCCGACCGCACACCAAGGCGAAGTCCCGAGAAGCAGATCGGCAAACCAACCGATAATCAAAAGAAAAACGACCGAGCCGAAAAAAGCGATTCCCGCCGACCAAGCCAGACCGCTTTTGCGGATAATTTCGGCTTTCGATTCGGGTTTATAATCGGTCGGCGGCGTTTCGTTAGTTTGAATTAAAGCCGTATTCCCGGTTGCCGGTTCAACGCGGTTCGGCAAGATAAAACCTTGATTTTCATCGGCAGAAACGTCAGAAACAGGCGATGTTTCACCCGGCATAATCAACAGATTTTCAAGCGATTCGGGAGATTTTTTTTCCTGCTCCGATTTATTTATCGCCGCCGTAAAAATGCCGTTTTGTGTCGGTTCGCTCTTTTCGGCTGCGGATTTGTTTTCAGCTAAAACCGGATTTTCATTTACCGTTATTATTTCTTCTTCCTCGATTTTTGCTTCACTTTCGAACCGGACTTCTTCTTCGATTTTTGCGACTTCTTTTTCCAATTCCAGAAAATTGTCGCCGAATTCGATTTCTTTAACGATTTTTTCAGATTCAAAATCAAAAACGGCTTGAGAATCCGAACTTAAAATATTTTCATCCGGATTTTCTAAAATCTCTTCTTTTCGAGCTTCGACCGGCGCCGCGGATTCATTCAAAACAGGCTGAGTTTCAATTGTGTCGGCAGACGTAAGCGGCTGCGTTTCAACGGTTTGAGTATCATTTAAATTTTCAGGTTTCGGCGATTCATTGATTTTTTCTTCAATCTTTTCGCTTTCCTTTTTTTCATCTTCCGAATCGAACAAACTGCGAATCATACCCAAAACCCCCGCGTCAAATAATTTTTCGGAACTTCCCGTAAAAGTGATTTTCTTGAATGTCGCAAAGAATCGTGAATAAAGCAAACGTGCGTACACCAACAAGCGTTTCCGCCGTCAATTTTTTCGAGTTCCTTTGCCCGCGCTTCCGCATTCCAAAGTGCCGAAAAATCGTAATCGAAATCCTTTAAGGACGAAAATTTATCGAGCAGTTCGCAGGCGCGTACGTCGCCGTTGTAATCAATAACGGCGGTCGTTTCGCCCGCCGTACAGGGAAATTTCCAGGGCGTAGGCGCGGCAAAATTCGCGTGCTGATGCCGGTAATGCGTCATAATCGTGCCGACGTAAGCAACCTTTTTAACGAATTTTTTTGCCGCGTCGTCCCCCGAGAACATTCTTTCGGCGTATCTTTCGGTTAGATTTGCCGCGTGTCTGTAAATTTCCGGCAAACTGTCGAGCGGAATTTGCTTAATCGAATCGCCGACCTTTGTTTCGCCGCGAATAATGTTGAAATACTGTCCGTCGAGCCGGAAATTTTCCCACAAAAATTCCGAGAGTTTTTCGATTTCCCCGTAATTTTCCGCACAGACGACCGTATTTACATTGAGGCGAAAACGGTCTTTGAATTTTTCTTTTAAGGAATAGAGATGCTCGATGCAATCGAGAGTTTTCTCCCAATTTCCGGGAACGCCGCGAATTTTGTCGTGCGTTTTGCCGTAACCGTCGAGCGCGATATTCAGATAAAGTTCTCCCAAATTTTCGTTTTCCAAAATATGATTGACCGTCTCGAAAACACGCGATTTTATCAGAGCATTGGTCGGCAGAATTATTCGATTAACGCCGTTGTTTTTAATAAACAGATCAACGATTTTCCCGACATCTTTCCGCAAAGTCGGTTCGCCGCCCGAAAGCCAGAGGTCTGTAATCGGCGGCATCGTGCGCGAGATTTTTTCGATTTGTTCAAATGTCAGATCGCCGCTTTTATTGAGTTCTTCGTGATAAAAACAAGTTTCGCACGCCGCATTGCAGCGCGACGTAACGAAAAAAATCACCGTATCGAGTTTTTTTTCGAGTTTCGTCGAGCGAATCAATTTTACAAATTGCGCGATCTTATTCGGCATTTTACGAGGCTTTTTGTTCGAGATTGGACACTCTCTGCTGCAAATCTTTATTGATATTATTTTGTCTGATAACTTCCGCGGCAACTGTGTCGGTTTTGTTTTCTATTCTGTCAACTTTTCGATCAACTTGTATTAACTGAGCTTTCACACTTCCGACATCTTGTTTAACAATTGCAACTTCTTGCTTAACAATTGCAACTTCTTGCTCAACATTTCCAAGCCGATTTTCAACTTTATCAAAGCGTTCATTGACTTCATGTCGAAATTCTTTAAATTCAGTTTCCAATCCGTCGAATCGTGTTTCCAATCCGTCGAATCGTGTTTCCAATCCGT